>NZ_KQ758650.1:0-47621 GCF_001457055.1 Priestia veravalensis
GTGGAAATCCGCACACATTTGGATTCGAAAAATAGCAGGAAGAGCTGTCCCGTAAAGGTTTAACCGTCTCTGTCGCCCTCGCCAAAGGTTATAGTGAAAAAATGGATGATTACTACCTCTGTTCACGTGTCTTCATTTTTCTTCTCAAACGGAAAAATAAGAAAACAGAAAATTCAGTCAATATTTATGCGACGTTAGTGGTACAATAGAGTTAATTTAATTGCAACTTATCTGACTGACTACGCTATATAATGGAGTGATAACAATGATAGAAGTATATATCGACGGCGCCTCTGCAGGAAATCCTGGGCCATCTGGTGCTGGAATTATTATAAAAGGTAACGGGGAGCACCACCGCTACTCTATTCCCTTACAAGTGATGAGTAATCATGAAGCTGAATTCTACGCCTTAATAAAAGCTTTAGAACTTTGTTTAGAAAAACAGTATACGATGGTTTCTTTTCGAACAGATTCGCAAATTGTAGATGCGGCTATGAACAGAGAATATGTAAAAAATAAAGCTTTTCTTCCTCTCCTCGAAAAAGCCCTAACGCTCTCCAAACAAATAGATTTATTTTTTATTAAGTGGGTTCCAAGCAGCCAGAATAGCGGAGCTGATCAGCTTGCTAGAGAAGCTATTCATCAAAAAGAAGCAGGACTATAAGCTCCTGCTTCAAATCATTCCGGTCTGTTTTAATACTTGCATTGCCTGTTTTCTCGTCTTCACCTTTTGTGCGGCAAGTTGCTCTAGCAGCGCAACAAAAAAGCTACCATCGAATTCCTTTTGCATTTTTAAAGTCCATTCAACGGAAAAAATAACCATTTCATCCGGCATTTTTGTATATTGCTGACCAAATGCAATAAAGCCCTTTGCATCTTCTTTTAAAGAAAAGCCTTTTTCCTCAAGATAAAGAAGGTATTCTTCTAAGGAGTTTACCATTTTTGTCACGATCCGATCCCATCCTTTATAAAGGTTCCTTCTTTATCTTAGCGTATTTATAAAAATTTGACCATTATTTTTCACCAAACAAATAGCCAACTAATCCTATGGTTACACCTAGGAGAGCACCTGCAAGTACTTCTGCCGGCTGATGCCCTAGCATCTCTTTTAGCTTTTGTTCAGTTAAGTCATGAAAGCCTTTATCAGGAAGCCCGGCTAACTTTTCAATTTCTTCATCTAACGTATTTACCTTAATGGTAATTTCACCAGTTTGTCTACGAATCCCTTGTGCATCATACATAACAATGATTCCAAACACGGTTGCAATCCCAAATTCAATGCTAGAAACGCCTTTGGTTAAACCTACATAGGTAGCCAAAGAAGAGACCCCGGCAGAGTGAGAGCTAGGCATTCCCCCCGATGCTCCAATCATTGATACGTCCCATACACCTGTTTGATATTTTTTAATGGGAATTTTTAATGTTTGTGCCAACAATATTGAAGAAAGTGACAAGCCAATACCTTTGTTCAACATGCTCACCTCTTTTACTATTGTGTAAAAAAGAAAATGCCGAAAACATTCACTCGCATCATGAATGTTTCTGGCATTTTCGACGCTCACTATGACTTAGTGGTTGTTTTTCTTAGAAGCTTTCTTTTGTACTTTATTATTCATCTTTGCTGATTCTACTTCAGCATAAGAACCAAATTCTTGGTTATATTGGTTTTTTTTAGCATTTTTAGAAACTTCAAGCTTTTGGTTAGAAGAATTGTTTTGATTTTGTTGTACATTAAATTCAGATGCAAATTCTTCAGCATGTGCACCGTTTGCTTTTTTAGCAGCTTTCGCTTTTTGAGCTTGGTTAGCTTTGAACTCAGAAGCAAACTCTGTGTTATGTTTTTGTTTTGCATTGTTATTACGTTGTGCATTTGCATTACCTGATTTTGTACGTCCCATTACAATCCCCTCCTTTGTTTGTACCTCGTTGGTACATTCATTAGTATGGATTTGTTTTGAAATCAAACACTGCGAAAAATAAGGTAACACCGGGAGCTAATGGGCAATTTCCCTCTTGTTTTCAATTCAATAAACAAGCGAAAGCCGCCATTAGAAGACGGCTTTCATTTGTTTAATTATTTAAGCGTTGAACGTATTCTTCGACCATTTCTTTCGTTACAAATTGACGTGTTGGTACAATTCCATTATTTTTTGCAAGCTCATTAATTTGAGCCGTCACAGCGTTAATCGTATCCGTTGAAAATTCTTGGCCTTCTTTACATAAAAGCACCGTTGCTTCAATTGCTTGCTCACGCATTGTATCTAGTCTGACAAATGCTTTAACAAGTTCATGCTGTTTCTTTGAATGTTCTGATATTGCTTTGTGTACGCTCATTTTTGTTCCTCCATTATGTAAGCTGTTGTGCTAAGAATAGGTTAATGTCTTCGAGGCTAGCGTCTTTATCCGGCAAATTAACAAGTTCGTTTTTAAAATGAGGGAGCTTTTTTTCAAGCAAAGCTTTTATTTCCTTTATCTCACTACTTGTTATGTGTACGACTTGTTTTTTAGCACCGCTAAGCTTTGTAATCACCTGCGCTAAAGGATCAGCTTTAAAGCCGTTAACAAGCTTAAAAAACGACGTAGGCGGTAATTCCCTACCCTGAATTAAAACGGTTAATGCCATGTATGCCCTAGCCATATGAAGAACAACTTTTATATCCTCTATTGTAACAGAAGATGTCAGATTTCTTTTACTATTTTGATGCAAAAGTTTAAAATAATGAAACCCTAGCGCTTTTAGCGAATACTGTTCCTTCATCATAAAACAAATCTTTTCACGAAACCCTTTCACATTACGATAGCAAACCGATGAGTGTATCCATTCATAAAGAGAAGGATTCGATTTTGTAAAGAGATGCAGTGCTTTATAAACGTCCCACCCTTGAAGATCATAGTTTTTATCTATGCTTGTAATAACGTCTTCAGGTCGATGTAACTCAAGGTAGCGTGCGGACTCATATTTATAAATAAATCGTACATCATAATCACTAGAAGGCGTATGTAATTCATACGCCCGGCTTCCTGCTTCACACGCAAACAAAATCGTGATATCATGCTTTTTCTCAATTGAATCCAACAGTTCTTCGATATTATCGTTCATCTTATGTCCTTTCATTTTGATGAGCTACGACGATGACATTTAGCGTATCAATTGTATGATTTAGCGCTTCAATTGGAAAATCTGCATTAACCGCTGTTTGAAGCTGCTTATAATAATCATACCATTCTTCTAAAAGCGTCGGTTTATACGTTAAAACAAACATGTGAATTTGTTCATTGTAATGATTTTGTAGCTTTATTTGCTCACTGCACACATAATCATCAAGCAGCGGCTCAATTTTAGCTTTTAATCCTTCATGCATTTTAGCTTTTTCATTTTTCTCAAAAAAGCTTTTGCTGTTTTTATAAAGAGCCAAATCCTTCTGGAATAGTTCAAGGTTTTCAAACGAACAGCGACTAACCAGCGTGCTGCCGCTTTCCACATTAATGTCCGGAAAAGCAGGGTGGAATGTTGGTTCGTAGCGCTGCAGCTGCCTCATATTCGTTTGATTCCACTCTTTTGTTAAGCGTTGAATAAATGTTTCTAAACGCAGCGTTGTGGCTTGAATTTCTTGGGTGACATCAAATGCAACTGCTTGTAAAAGCTGGTCAAGACATGCAGCCAACTGTTCTTTCTTATTTCCTTTATCGTCTCTAAGCGTTGCCGGGTTAAACGACTCCTTAAAGAAATCATCATAGCGTTGCAAGACACGCTTTTTCACATAGAAGAGAAGCTCATTGCTTTCCCTTTCGAGCTGCTGCTCTTCATACGTAAATGTCATTTCTGAAACCTTAGCAGAAATTTGTTGATCCTTAATATGAAGAGATTGCAAATAGCGCTGCTTTTCAACCGCAGACTTTGTTTGAACATCTTTAATTTCATTCGTGACGGCAAGTGCTTGATTAAGCTCTTCGTATACAGACGCAACTGCTAGCTGAGTTAGCTCATCTGTAATGAAGTGATAAAATGGTTTTTGGAAAGCCTTAAACATTTTATCTTCTCGATTTGCTAGCGCCTGCAAGCTTGAAATTGGATAGAGGCGTGGAAAGCGAATACCATACTCTTCAAGCTGTGTTTTTACATAATTTTGTACAAGACCTAGCTCTTCATCAGATTGAGCTAAATCAGCTGCATTCAGTAAAAAGAACATTTTGTCTAGTGTAAATACATCTTTTACACGACCAAGCTGAATTAAAAATTCACGATCTGCTTTTGAAAACGCATGATTATAGTACGTAACAAACAAGATAGCATCAGCATTTTTAATATATTCAAACGCAACGCCCGTATGGCGAGCATTGATAGAGTCGGCCCCTGGCGTATCGACAAGCGTAATTCCTAGCTGAGTCAACTCACAGTCATAATATAGGTTAATATGCTGGACAAAGCAGGCCTTCTCTTCCTTAGCTACGTACGCTTCAAATTCTTTAATCGTAACGTTTACTTCAGACCCCATTACGTCCTTAACATCCTCATAGCCTTTTATCACTGCCTGTAGAAATGAGAAATGCAGCTGGTTTTCTTCTTTTACAGTTAATTTTGGCAATAATTCGTTTAGCTCTTCTACGTTTGCAATAGTATATTTAAACAGTTCCAAGGAACTGTTAATATCAGCTAATAGCTGATCCATCGTTTTCATCAGAACTACGACTGTTCGATGAGGGTAGTCCTTTGTAGGAGGCATAATTTTGTTAATCGTTGCCGTTGTAGGATTCGGTGAAACAGGCAGTACTTTTTCACCGATTAACGCATTGGCAAAAGACGACTTTCCAGCGCTAAAAGCTCCAAATAGTGCCACTGTGAACGTTTGGTTTGCAAGCTTATGACGCTTTTCCTTTAAACGACCAACAAACTTTTCAAGCTGTTTGAATGTAGAAAGCACCTTTGTCGACTCATCAATATCTCGAATAACCGCATCGACCTTTGTTTTTGACTGAACTTCTTCCTCTACAGCAACATTTTGTTCTGATGTGACTGTAATAGGAGCTGCTTTTACCTCAACCATTGTTCCCACTTCGATTTCTTCTTGTAATAAGTCTAACAGGTTCACCATTTCCAAAGGTTCAAGAGGCCTTAAGATATTTAGCTTTTGTTTTAAATCTTGCCGCAAGGTTTGAAGATGCTGAGTAGATTTTTGAACTCGTTCGTAGCCCTCAATAATTCGTTGCTCCGTAGCTAACGACTGCTCAATGTTTTGGAGTATTCGTTCTTCTTCTTCTTTCTTTACTTGTTCAATTTGAGTATACAGTTCGGAAAGAATACGATTGGTATTTTTCTTAATTGCATCTACTACATCCTTTGTATAGGTAAGGACATATTCACCATTAATGGTTGCTCCTGTTTTCACAGCATCCACTAAGTCATGTGGCTCAAACGGTACTTCAAACTGCTGAACGCTAGCCAACAGAGAAGAATCTACGAGCTCTTCATCTTGAATGAGCTGCTGCATGTACTGCTGCAAGTGCCACTGTAGCTCTGTTTGAACACGCTCTTTCAAATCTTCATAAAAAACCGTTAGCCGCTCTTTTTTTTCTTCTTCTGTTTTCTTTTTTGTAAACCATACGCCCACTTTAAAATCTGGCTTGGTTGTTTCTAAGAATGCCTTTGCTTTCTCTCGCATCTCATAGGGAGCTAAATTCGCATTGTTCATAATTTTAGCTGTTTCGTTTTGATACGTCGTATAAAACGCTGTGCGTTTATGTAAAATCATTTCTCGCTTCGCTATAAGCTCAGCCGCTTCTTCTTTTGCATTTTGATATTCATTTGGACGAAGCTGTGAACGAATATCATCATATTCAAGAAGGCTCTCTTCTTCAGTGCTTTCTGCAAACTGCATGTGATCTTCTACTACCATTTTCATGGAATCCATAATATGTTGACCGCGATTTTCTTTTTTCTCCATCATCGTGTGCAAATGCTTCTTTAAAACAGCCAATTCGTTATAAGGATATTGCTTATCTTTTAAAGATGTATAAAAAATCCCTTTTGGTCGTACATTCCATTTTAAAAACGCCTCTTCTACAGATTCCTTAAACTCTTGGAAAGTAAGCTGATCATCTCGATGCTTATCAACTTGGTTAATAATTAAGAACAGCTCTTTATTGGCATCCTGTAGCTCTTTTGTAAAATGAAAATTAAGCTCTGCCTGTACATGATTGTAATCCATCACGTAAAAAATAACGTCCGCAAGATGAAGAGCAGACTCTGTTGACACACGGTGAGCATCATCTGTTGAATCAATTCCAGGCGTATCCATTACAACAATTCCTTGTGGAATTGCTTCCGTTTCAATCGAGAGATGAATGGACTCTACTTCATCACCATCAACACAAAACGATTTAATTTGTTCATACTCATATGGGGCTTCATAACGTACTGGCTTTTCTTTTCGATAATAAACGGTTGCATGCTCCTCGCCAGCCTTAACAGACACCAAATTAGCACTTGTCGGAATTGGACTTGCGGGCAAAATTGTTTGGCCCATGAGTTCATTAATCATACTTGATTTCCCTGCTGAAAAATGACCACAAAACGCAATAACAAACTCTTCTTTTTCTTGTTTTCTTAATAACTGAATAATTTTTTCCGCTTGCTTTTCATCTCCAGCATTTATAAAAGCCTCATGTAAATGATAAAGAGAGGATTGTAGAGTTTTATACCTTTGATGCTGAACGCTTACTTGAGACATCACTTTCGACTCCTTTTGTTAGGCACTTACAATCGTGCACTTACTCCATTTCTGCTACTTATTCCTCTTTTTATTTTACTTGATTTTAAAGCGTTTTCCTATAAAAAACTGAATTTTCCACTTCCGTTTACTTATGCAAAAAAGCAAAAAAACTGCCAAACCATTGGCAGTTTTACGTTTATTTATATTCAAAAAATTATACACGCTGCGCTTTTTCAATGTTTTTCATGACATACGTTGCCATACCCGTACACGTTACGAACGCTCCAATTACAAAAAGACTAACCATTATGTCCACCACCGTTTCTTATTGATGAAATTGATAATCTTTATCAGCTACTTACAGTCTATCACGAAAGATAATCATTTTCAATTAGTTTTCTGATTTTTTTAACTGTGGCATAAAACGTAGCTTTCCATCCATGGCTACCTCATAGTCTGTATGTAACTTCAGCGCTTCTTCTTCTTTTACAATCCGAACTGATAGCATCCACACGTTTAATAAACTGAACACTATAAGCGTTAGATACGCTTGAAATAAAAACGGAATTATAAGGAACTCTAGCGTGACAATCGTATAGTTTGGGTGCTTAATGTATTTGTAAGGACCCTTTAATACAACGGGAGCTTTTGGCATTACAATAATTTTAGTATTCCAATACTTCCCTAATGAGATGATAGCCCATACTCTTCCCAGCTGCACCATTAAAAATAAAGCCGCAAATACCCAAAAAGGCGATGAAAATGGATAGTCTATAAGCTGGATTTCTACAAACAACGCCACAAAAAAAGCAACATGCATGGCTACCATCCATTTGTAATGATCTTTTCCCGCTTCATATCCACCGTTTTGTTTCATCCAGGCTTCATTGCGCTTCGCAATTACAAGTTCTCCTAAACGTTGTAAAATAATCAATGCAAAAATGACATCAATAAGCATGTTATTCCCTCCATTGAAGTAAGACGAGCTCTGAGCTAAATCCTGGCCCAAGCGCAGTTAACACACCGTATTCTCCACTTGGAATTTTCTCTTTCATAAACCGATCCAATACGTATAAGACAGTTGCTGATGACATGTTTCCATGATGCTTTAACACATGAAGTGAATGGTCAATCATTGAGCTTTCAAGCGAAAGCGTAGATAGATAAGCTTCTAACACCTTCTTCCCCCCAGGATGCACCACAAAATGTCGCAGGTCTTGCGTAGTTAGACCATGACTCGCCAGGAATGTCTGAACTTGATTTCCTAACCAAGAATCAATAATTGTAGGAATGTCTTTTGAAAAAATAACATATAAACCGTTGTTTCGAATATCCCAACCCATAACATCCTTAGAGTCTGGCATTAAAGTAGACTGAGTATGTAACGTTGATGGCAGCGTGTCCAATTGTGAAGCGCTTATGTCTGCTTCATCTCCTGCAATTAAAGCAGCTGCTACTCCGTCAGCAAATAAAGATGTACCAATTAAATTGCTTTTTGAACGATCATTACGCTGAAACGTCAGGCTACAAAGTTCAATGGAAAG
The DNA here is from genome assembly GCF_001457055.1 of Priestia veravalensis. Taxonomy (NCBI): domain Bacteria; kingdom Bacillati; phylum Bacillota; class Bacilli; order Caryophanales; family Bacillaceae; genus Priestia; species Priestia veravalensis. The sequence continues at coordinate 8,255 of NZ_KQ758650.1, forward strand.
CACAAGTACCTTTGCTTTCGGAAACGCTAAGCAATACTCATGTGCTCTTGACACACCTGAAGCTCCTCCTGCACAGCCTAGACCCCAAATTGGAATACGCTTCGTGTGAGGGGAAAAGGGAAGCTCGTTCATAATTCTTGCTTCAATGCTCGGTGTTGCAAGCCCACTAGTGGAGATGTAAAAGATTGTATCAATTTCTTCATAGGGAATATTGTCTGAGAGATAAGCTGAATTTGTTAAGCAATTTTCAACAGCTTTTATGCCAAGTTCAATTGCAGACTCAATAAATGCATTATTTTTCTCTTCAAACGTGTGGTCTTCTTGAAACCAATCCATTCCTTTGGCAAAATGCCTTGTTTCAATCTGACCATTTTCAAATACCGTTAACAAGCGATTAATATCTCGAAATGACTCGGCAAATAGATCCTTTGCAAACTGTGCAGTATCCGATTGCTTTAGCTCATATGGAGGTATACAAAATCCAGTTGACATAATTTTAGGCACCGTTCTCACCTCTTTAATTCGTTATGTATACCTTCTGTAATTTTTTAGAAATTTATTCTTTATGAAAAATAAAAAAAGCTCTTCCATAAGATATGGAAAAGCTTCGTTTTGAAGAAGTTCTATTTGTTGCGCACACGTTTAGTATAACGTATTTTCCCTGGTATTGAACATGAAATTTTTGGGCTTTCTTTATTTATTTAAAAGAATACAGACATATATACTTCGTCCACGTATTTCCCATTAATATAAGCTTGTTCTTTCATAACGCCTTCTGTCTTAAAGCCAACTTTTTCGTATAATTTATACGCCACTTCATTTGAAGTAAACACCGTTAGCGACAATTTATGCATGTCGTTTTCTTTGCACCATTTTAGCGTATAGTCCATTAACTGCTTCCCAATTCCCATACCTTGTACTTTTGAAATTAGCCACGTACGGAAAAGCCCGCTATGACGCTTCATTCGAATTTCACCGCGAAGAACACGTGCAATTCCAACAACTTCTCCTTCGACTTCTGCAACAACATACATATGCCCTTGCTTTGATACACTTTCAATAAACTTCTGTTCTTCTTCAACGGTTTTTGGCGCGTCTTTTTGAATAAACTCCCCCGCTTTAATAATCTCTTCTACAGCTGTTGTAATCTCTCTTGCATCACGGGGCTCTGCTGGACGTATTGTTACTTCACGTCCATCCTTTGCTACAAATGTTACCGTATCTTTTTCTGCTGTAATCATCTATATCAACTCCTCTAACCATTCAATAATCACTTTTTGTTAGTGTTCGTTTAATTCTCTACTTTATCATTGGAAATGTTTCTTTTTGCATGTTGTCAGGTAAACTGATAACTGCACTTTAGATATACCCAAAGCCTTTATATTTGTAAACCTTTTTGGGAAAATTTATTTTTGCATATCCTTGTGCACATTGCAAATGGTTTGCATAAAGCAAAAGAAATGGTAACATTCAAATTATTCAATAAAAAAGCTCTCAACGCTTGCCTAACACAAGCATTAAGAGCTTTTTACTTTTATTTTGTTACCATTTCTTTTTGTACAGATGTTTCTGGAGTTCTTACTTTTGAAACCGCCAGTACGTTGAATACAATATTTAAAATAATCGCTGTAAAGCTACCTGCTACAATTCCATTTCCAGTTAGGATTTGAATTCCTTCTGGAAGCTGAGCAAATAAATCTGGTACTACCGTTACGCCAAGCCCCATTCCAATAGAGCATGCGATAATTAACAGATTCTCTTGCTTTTGTAAATCCACTTCGCTTAAAATTTTAATTCCAGATGAGATAACCATCCCGAACATCGCAACCATTGCCCCCCCTAATACAGGGCTTGGAATCACGGTTGTAATCGCAGCAATTTTGGGAATAAGCCCCAGAACAATTAGGATACCGCTCGCTGCAAACACTACGCTTTTGGTGCGAACACCCGAAAGCTGAAGCAGCCCTACGTTTTGTGAATACGCCGTATAGGGAAATGCATTAAACAATCCACCCAGGGTAATAGCTAACCCTTCTGCGCGATATCCACCAGCTAAATCTTTTTCCGTTACTTCTTCTTTACAAATATCACTAACTGCAAAATATACACCTGTTGATTCAACAATCCCTACTAATAACACCAAAAACATCGTTAAAATAGCCGTTAAATCAAAGGTTGGCATTCCAAAGTAAAAGAAGTGTGGAACGTGGACCCAAGCTTCATCACGAACGCCTGAAAAATCTACTTTTCCCATAAATGATGCGGCAATGGTTCCAACGATTAGACCTGCCAACACAGACACTGATCTCATAAACCCTGTTGTAAAACGATATAATAAAATAATAAGTACTAATACACCAAACCCAAGCGCTAAGTTACTTAAGCTCCCGAAATCAGCGCTTCCTTCTCCACCAGCCAAGTCTTTCATTGCTACGGGAATAAGCGTAATTCCAATAATCGTCACCACAGACCCGGTGACAAGTGGAGGGAAAAAGCGAACAAGCTTACCAAGGTATTTTGATAAAATAACAATCATAAGCCCTGCCACAATTATGGAGCCATATATGCTCGATACGCCATATGAACTTCCGATTTGAATCATTGGACCTACAGCAGTAAACGTACATCCTAGTACAACCGGTAAGCCGATACCAAAGAAACGATTTTTCCACACCTGTAATAGCGTAGCAATTCCACACATAAACAAGTCAATTGCGACCAAATAAGTTAGCTGCTGCTGCGTTAATCCAATTGCTCCACCCACAATTAATGGCACAACAATAGCTCCGCCATACATGGCTAAAACATGCTGTAATCCTAGTGATAGCACTTTTCCATTATTCATCTTAAGATGTCACTCCTTGCTTCGTAGGAACAAACGTAACCTGTCCACCTTTTAGTGATTCGATACGTGCAAGCGATTCAACTTTCACACCCGTTTCACGAACTAGGCGACCGCCATCTTGAAAAGCTTTTTCAATGACAATTCCTACGCCCCCGACATCAGCACCAGCTTTTTTAACAATATCCATTAATCCCAGTGCAGCTTGTCCGTTTGCCAGGAAGTCGTCAATAATTAATACGCGATCAATTGGCAAAATAAACTTTTCAGCAACCGAAATTTCATTTTCTTCTTTTTTAGTAAAGGAATATACTTTTGATGTAATTAATCCGTCTTGTAAAGTTAATGATTTACGCTTGCGAGCAAACACCATTTCCACATTGAGCTTCAGTGCCGCCATAATTGCTGGAGCAATACCAGATGATTCAATTGTTAAAATCTTTGTAATACCTTCTTTTTCAAATCGTTTGCCAAACTCTTCTCCAATTTCTTTCATGAGAACTGGATCCATTTGGTGATTTAAAAACGTATCAACTTTTAAAACCGTATCTGATAGTACAATACCGTCTGTTAAAATCTTTTCTTGTAATGCTTTCATCTTATAATTCCTCCAACTTCTTTTTCACAATAAAAAGCTCAAAAACATAGCTACATCCACGTATGAGTAGAGCAATGTTTTTGAGCTAACCTATAAGACGAAAGCTAAAAGTGTCACCGCTCACTCATAGTCAAACCATTTACGGTGGTTTGGTAGAAACTTACGAGCCATATTCTCGTCATTATATGAGTGCGTTATTGAGTTGTGTTTAGTATACCAATATTCTACATGTTTGAAAACCTTTTTATCGAACATTTTATATTAAAGATTCTAAAAATGTTCGTGAAAACGACAAAAGAAGATAAGGTTATTCTTATCTTCTTCGTCTTTTCTATTAAAGAGAGTATACTTCCGTGTATTTTTTTTCTAAATAATCAATTAAATAATTGACGTTTAACCCTTCTCCCGTCACGTCATGCAAGATTTCAAGCGGCTTTTTCGTTTTGCCATACTGATGAATATGGTATGTTAACCAATTTGTAATTGCTTTTACGTCACCAGTTTCCAACAGCTCATCATAATCTGGTAAGTCTTTTACCATCGCATTTTTAAACTGAGCTGCGTACATATAACCAAGCGCATAGGAAGGGAAATACCCAAAGCTTCCACCTGCCCAGTGTACATCTTGAAGTACGCCTTCTCCATCATGATTTGGGCGAATGCCTAAATACTCTTCATATTTATCATTCCAGATCCCAGGAAGATCCTTCACTTCAATGTCACCATTTATTAATCCTTTTTCAATTTCATAGCGAATCATAATGTGAAGTGGGTACGTTAACTCGTCCGCTTCGATACGAATCAATGAGGGCTGTGACTGATTAATTGCCCGATAGAAGTCTTCTAATGATACGTTCTCAAACTGACCGCTTGAATAGCGTTTAATCACGTCATAGTTACGCTTCCAAAATGAAAAGTTTTTACCCACAAATTTTTCATAAAAAAGGGATTGTGACTCATGAATGCCCATTGATGTGCCTTCACAAAGCACCGTACCAACTAGATCTTCTGAAATATTTTGTTCGTATAGAGCATGACCACATTCGTGAATGGTACCAAAGATTGCCGTTCGAAAATCCTTTTCATCATATTTAGTTGTAATTCTTACATCTCCTGGATTTAAGCCTGTTGCAAACGGATGAACCGTTTCGTCTAAGCGACCAGCTTCAAAATCGTAGCCGAGCTCTTTTAAGATGGCTAAACTAAATTCACGCTGCTTATTTTTTGGAAAAGTTTCAAATAAGAAACCTGTTTCTGGCTTATTAGGTGAAGCAGCAATCTTTTGTACAAGCGGCACAATTCGATTGCGGAGCTGCCCAAACACATTGTCTAAGATTTCTACCGTCATTCCAGGTTCAAAAAGATCTAGTAAGCGGTTATATTTATTACCTTCGTATCCCCAATACTCTACAAATTTTTGGTTGAACGCTACGATTTTCTCTAAATACGGTTGAAACATCTGAAAATCTGCTTTACCTTTCGCTTCTTCCCACACAGATTCAGCTTTAGAGGTTAAAATAACGTATTCTTTATATTCGTCAGCCGGAATTTTTTTATTAAGCTCATATTCCTTTTGACATTCTTTTACCGCTTTCTTTGTCGTATGGGATATGTAATTTTGAGCGGTATCAGTAGTCAACTGCTGAATGAATGAAGCCATTTCATTAGAAACAGATAGTTTAAACGCTTCAGAGGACAGCATGCCAATTACTTCTGAGCGCTGCTCCACTCCTTTTTTCGGTGCACCTGTGCGCAAATCCCAGTACATAACACCCATCGCTTCATGATAACTTTTGATTTTCTTCATCAATTCATGAAAATCCCGCTCTACAAGCTGAATATTTTCCTTCATAAAAAAACCTCCCCTTTTTACTTACTAGCTTACTATGCACTTATGTCATATAGTAGAGAATCGTTACATTCTCTGCTTTTAGTTTAAAGGTTTTAAACAAAAAAGGATAGCCGTCTGCATAAGACGAGCTATCCTCATATTGTTTAAACGCGAGCTTTTATCGCTGTAGGTAAATTCTTTTCAATAATGGCTTGAACCTTCTCATCCGTATTTTCCGGCATAAAAATAGTAATTAGGCCTTCATCTTCATGCGAACGAATCAATCGTCCCACGCCTTGCTTTAAACGAAGCAGCATGTAAGGCATATCCGCATCCCAAAATGCATCTGCAACCTGCTTTCGTTTTGCTTCAAAGACCGGATCATTTGGCGGATATGGAAGTGACCATAAAATAACATTTGAAAGTGATGGACCTGGGATATCAAGACCTTCCCAAAGGTGAACCGCACATAAAATCGTTTCTTCTTCACGTTGAAATTGAGAAACTAGCTTGCTAATTTCTTGATCTCCTTCAAATAAAAACGTGTATTCACTTAGCTCTTTAGATGCTTCTTTAAATAAAGCTAGCTCTTCACGTGTATTAAATAGTAGCAGGGCTCGTCCATTTGTTCTTTCAAGCTGTTTCAGCGTATAACCATATTTTTCAGCAAATGCTTCACTGCCAGCTGCTACCATTTTACAGGTAATGTCCATCTTTTCATCATAATCAAACGGAGACTCTACTGAAAATGATAAAGGTTTTCCAATCCCTAAACTGTATGCTAAATAATCAAATGATGAATTATCTGAAAGCGTCGCTGAGGTAAAAATATATGGAATCTTCTTAGAGAATACGCGCTCTTTTAATACATCTTTAACAGCTTGTGGCATAATAACGAGCGTTAGCTGCCAATCTTTTTCTTCAAGCCAGTAAATTGCATTTTCATTCTCCATAAATAGACGCATTGAATAGTCAATTTGATCTAAATACTCATCGACAATGCGAAGCGTGTATTCATCTACCGTATAGGTTTCACTTTCAAAAACAAGTTCGTTTCCAATATTATCCAAAAGACCAAGCAGTTCTTTTCCAACCTTTTGCACACGGCTTGTACGCTCAATTTGCTTTCGATTAGATCCAACGATATCTTGACTTGCCTCACTAAGCGCATCAAAAAATAGCGAATAAACATCGATTGTATGCTCAATTTTTAATGCTAGTTCTTCACGCACATCATTTTCTAATAAACGTGTTAATAAGTTCTCAAGCGTATCTTCTTTAATACGGTACGTCAATGCCTTTTGCGCTGCAAATTCAAGCAGATGTCCCTCATCAAACACTACGCAGCTACTTTCTGGTAAGAGCGGTAGCTGACCCTCACGTTTACGAGCTTCAACAGTCCAAATATGCTCCATATAAAAGTCATGAGAGCAAATAATTAAGTCTGTCGCTTTGCGGTAGTGTTCACGTGATAGAGTTAAACCACATCGGTGGCGCTGATCACAAGAAGAACAATCTTGGAAAGAATCCCAGTTAATCTGCTGCCACTCTTCATCGGTTAGATGTGAATACTCTTTACGATCTCCATAATGATAAAACGACTGCATACCGCTATGATCATGTACAAAATCAGGTAATGTTTCGTAAATTTCTTCAATGTTTTCATTATCCGTTCGGCTTGTAACTGCATCTAGTTTCTTTAAGCAAAGGTACTGATCTTGCGATTTTGCAAGGCGAACATCCATGTTGATATCTAGGATTTTTGATAACTTTGCGATATCTCCCTCAGCCTTTACGAGCTGCTCAATCAATGTTTCATCCGCACAGGCAATAATAGCAGGCTTGCCAACATAGCGTGCGTAGCAAATCGCATACAATAGATAAACAATGGTCTTACCCGTACCTACTCCTGCTTCTGCAAAAATAACGTTTTTTTCTTTAAACGCGCGCTCAATTTGAAAGGCCATAAAGATTTGCTCGTCTCGAAGCTCCAACCCTGCATCCGGAAGGTGATCGTAAAAAACGTCCCCAATCCATTCATTTAACTTATCAAAAAAATTCTCATCTCGTCCAATTGTAAAAGGCAATCGCTCTCTCATCATTGATTAATGACTCCTTTAACTATGTAAATATAAACCTTTCAAAAGGTAAATTCATTTATTTTTTTCTGTAAATAACTAACTGAAGCAAAACTTAATTATCTAGTATTGAGAAAGGATTGTCAATATCTATTCTAGTATCGTAAACAATAAAAAGCTCTGCAAAAGCAGAGCATAAGGTATTAGTATCATATATAAGAGCTATTCGCATTAAGAAAGTGGGCGAAAACAAGAGTCCGTGGATGAAATAAAATTTAAAGCAGCCTCATATTCAGCTTTAGCTTGCTCAAACTGATTCAAAAGATCTGGAGAAAGTTCTCCTCCTTGCTGTATATGATGATAGCTATTTTCTAACGCTTGACGAATTATTAAGAAATGCTCGTTTGGTCGGACCATTTCCAACACTCTCCTTCTCTCTATAAAAATAGTTATAAGCTTATTGTATACAGAAACCGTTCCATTTATTCATAGAAAAAATGTCAGATAGAGATGAACTTTCTTTACTGAATATGACATCTGGCGCAGTAAAATAAAGAAGATCCATCACGGTGATGGATCTTCTTTATTAGCTTTTTCAACGATAAAATACTGAAATCCATACATCAGTACAGCTTTGAAAAGAAAAATGCTGAGAAGTTGCGGCTTTTTAATCGTTCCAAATCGAAACATCTTCAGCTTCTTTGTCATAAAACAAAAAGCCAATCGGTAATTAAATTCAACAGCATATATAGGCCAAAGCGTCCGTATGTAAGCCTCATAATCCAAAAAGAGCCTGGAATGAAAGGGCCCAAAACAAGTGCCACTTCTCCTGTAAGATAGCGTAAAAGAGGCATTGGAAAGGACCACCATTTGAATTTTTCAGCTACAAAGCTTTCCATAAAAATAAATACGAAAACGAACGCAACTGCATATTTATATCTTTTAATGGATTTCACACCAAAAAAGGAACTATTAACCAAGATAATACAATCATACTACCAAAGAATATTTTTGCTTCTTTAAATATCTTCAACTGCCCATCTCTTTTTGTAGTATGCGCAGAATAATTTGGATTATTGAAGATTGTCCATAAAAAATACACATGCTAAAACTTGAGCATGTGTATTTTAATTAGATTAATTTGTTTTGCGAGGTGGACGTGGTCCCCAATATTGATAATAGTCGGTTTTGATAAATCCGTTAAAGAGTTTACGCTTTTTAGTCGCGGGCTTGCCGTAATACTGTTCAAACTGCTCATGGGATGTAAGCATGAAAACAGACCACGTATCAAGCTTAGCAAACGCATCGCCCATTTCTGCATACATTGCTTCAACAGAAGGTCGATCACTTAAACGCTCTCCATACGGTGGGTTTCCAACAATAATCCCGTATTCCTTTGGAGTCGTGAAGTCACGCACCTGCATTTGCTTAAATTGGATCAAGTCTCCGAGACCAGCTTCAAATGCGTTTTGCTGCGCTACTTTTATCATACGGTGATCGATATCATACCCAGCGATATCTAAATCTTGATCATAGTTTGCTAATTCCTCTGCCTCATCACGTGCTTTATCCCAAATCTCTTGAGACATCCAAGGCCACTCTTCTGAAATAAAGTCACGATTGAAGCCAGGTGCAATATTTTGACCAATTAGAGCTGCTTCAATCGCAATCGTTCCTGAACCACAAAATGCATCAACAAACGGTCGATCAGGATTCCAAGGCGTCAGCATAACCAGTGCTGCAGCTAACGTTTCTTTTAACGGTGCCTCACCTTGTCCAACGCGGTAACCGCGCTTGTGCAAACCTGCTCCACTCGTATCGATTGTGATTGTTGCAATATCTTTTAACAGCGCTACTTCAATTTTAAACGTCGCGCCTTTTTCTTCAAGCCAGCCTGTTGTGATATTATGATGCTTTTTCATTTTATCAACAATGGCTTTTTTCACGATACTTTGGCAATCAGATACGCTAAACAGCTTCGATTTCACTGATTTACCCGACACAGGGAACTGAGCATCTACGGGTAAATAGCGTCCCCAATCAAGCGCTTTTGTTTTTTCAAATAATTCATCAAATGTACGCGCTTTAAATTGACCAACTTCAATTTTCACGCGGTCTGCTGTGCGCAGCCATAGATTTGCTCTCGCAATTGCTAGCTCATCGCCTTCGAAGATTACTTTTCCATTATCTACTTCACATTCATAGCCTAATGCACGAACCTCTTTTGCTACAAGTGATTCAATTCCCATTGCAGCGGTTGCAATAATTTTATATTTTGTCATTTTTCAACCTCATTTTACTGTCTAATAATGAATACTACGTGTAAAAGTACCATATCCACTTGCGGTAGTCAAAAGCTTTCAAAAAGAAAATGCTTAAACTCACTAAAAAAGGCTCACATATGTGAGCCTCAAAATAAGCGCAATCGTTTGCACTAACCTTTGTTATCAAACAAAATAAACACGCGTTTCATATGGGCGTAATGTAAACTCTTGAACCGTCTCTTCTGTTGCTACTTGATAATTGTGAATAAGCAGCTCTTCTTCATTAGTTTTTACTTCTTTTGGCAACTTAAACTCTTGCTCTTTAGAAGATACGTTGCAAATAATAATTGCTTTTTTATCATCTAGCGTACGCGTATATGCATAAATTGCTGGATGATTTTCTAGCAACAAGTCATACGTTCCGTAGACAAATACTTCATGCTGTTTGCGTAACGTTATAAGCTTCTTGTAAAAATTTAAAATCGATTCCTCGTCTGACAGCTGCTGCTCCACGTTAATGTCAACATAGTTTGGATTCACTTTCATCCAAGGTGTTCCTGTTGAAAAACCAGCATTTTTCGTACGATCCCACTGCATCGGTGTACGTGAATTATCACGACCTGTTTCCCAAATCACTTTCATGATTTCTTCATGACTCTGACCTTTTTCACGTTGAATACGATAGTAATTCACCATACCGACATCATTATAATCTTCAATGCTGTTAAACTTTACGTTTGTCATTCCTAACTCTTGGCCCTGATAGATAAAAGGTGTGCCCTGCATTAAGAAATAAAGTGCAGCTAAGCATTTTGCGCTTTCTTCACGGTATTTCATACTACCGAATTTATTAATAGAACGAATATGGTCGTGGTTCTCAAGATAAAGTGCATTCCACCCACCAATTTGAGCTAAGCCTTTTTGCCAATTCGTTAAAATTGTTTTGAACTCAACTAAATCCAGAGGTTCACTTTCCCCTTTGTCCCACAGTCCCATATGTTCAAATTGAAAAATCATATCGAATTTACCGTTTTTAGCGCCTACCCATTCGTCAGCATCGTCCCACGTAACGCCATTTGCTTCACCAACTGTCATAATATCGTATTTAGCAAATGTCTCTTCTTTTAATTCTGATAAATGCTCTTGAATACCAGGACGATTCATATGGCCCTCAAACGAAGGTACATAATCTAACCCTTCTGGATTTGGTAGGTCTGGAAAACCAGGCACTTTTTTAATATGTGAAATAGCATCTACTCGGAATCCATCAATTCCTTTATCCAACCACCAATTCACCATATTATATAGCTCTTGTCGAACCGCTTTATTTTCCCAATTTAGGTCGGGCTGTTTCTTTGAAAACACGTGCAAATAATATTCTTTCGTCTCGTCATCAAACTCCCAAGCAGAACCATTGAAAATGGACTCCCAATTGTTTGGTTCATTGCCATCATTACCTTCATGCCAAATGTAATAGTCACGATACGGATTATCTTTTGAAGAACGCGCTTCAACAAACCAAGGATGCTCATCAGATGTATGATTAATAACTAAGTCCATAATTAATTTCATATCTCGTTTATGAACTTCCTCTAACAGTTCATCAAAATCTGCCATGGTACCAAAATCGCTCATAATATCTTGATAGTCACTAATATCATAACCATTATCGTCATTTGGTGATTGATAAATTGGACAAATCCAAATAACATCAATCCCGAGATCTTTTAAATAATCAAGCTTTGAAATGACACCCTGAATATCACCAATTCCATCTCCGTTTGAATCTTTAAAGCTACGTGGATAGATTTGATACGCTACGGCTTCCTTCCACCATTTCTTTTCCATTTGTTCAACTCCTCACAACATTCCCTACAAGTAAGCGCTAGCATATAAAGCGCTACCATCATTTTATACTGAAATGCAATAAAAAAACAGCTATTTTATAAAAAAAAGAAGCGAAGGTTTCAAGAAGACCTTCGCTTTTATTTAATTAACTTATGTTGAAAAGCATAGATAACTGCTTGCGTACGATCTTGCACATCGAGCTTGCTTAGTAAATTGCTCACATGAGTTTTAACCGTTTTTAAAGCAATGAATAGCTCATCGGCAATTTCTTGATTTGTTTTACCCTGTGCCATAAGCAAAAGGATTTCCATTTCACGTCCTGTCAACAGCTCGTGCGGAGAAGATGGGCGACGCATTCTCGTCATCATTTTCCCGGTGACCTCCGGCTCAAGCACAGCTTCTCCTGCATATGTAGCGCGAATAGCTTCCGCAATTTTGCTTGCTTTAGACGTTTTTAACAGGTAGCTGGATGCTCCTGCCTCAAGTGCTGGATACACTTTTTCATCATCTAAAAAGCTCGTCACAATAATGATTTTGGCTTCACTCCAATGATCAACAATGTGTTTTGTTGCTTCAATACCATCCATACCATCCATGACCAAATCCATTAAAATGATATCCGGACGGTGCTTTAGCGCTTTTTCTACCGCTTGCTGACCGTTAGCAGCTTCGTCGACGACGTGAATATCTGCCTGAGCAGATAAATACGCTGAAACGCCTATTCGTACCATTTCATGATCATCAACTAACAATACGTTAATCATGAGCAACTCTCCTTTCTTCAGTCTATTCGTTATGAATGAGCGGGACCTTTACTTCTAACTTCGTCCCGTGATTTGGCAAACTAACAATTTTTAAGGTAGCTCCTACTTCAACAGCTCGCTCATGCATATTTTGCAATCCATAAGAGCCTAATTTTTCCATTTCCACATCAAAACCGATACCATCGTCTTCAATACGTAGAATAACTAAGCTGTCACGCTGAACGAGCAGTACCTTCAGCATGGATGCTTTAGAATGCCTCAGTGCATTGGAAACAGATTCTTGAGCAATTCGAAATAGATGGTCTTCTACTCCTTTATCTAGTAAAAACTCTTCTACATTCCACTTAAGCTCCATCGGAACTTTTTGAGCAAGTTCTAATAAAAGTTCTGTAATGCCCTCTTGCAACGATTTTCCTTTTAATGCAGCTGGTCGCAAATGTAGTAGCAGTGCCCTCATTTCTAACTGCGATTGATTAATCATTTCTTCTACCATTTTTAACTGCTTGCTTTTCGGAGAATCTTCATCCGTTGATTCTGTTAAAGCTGACATGAGCATGGATGCGGCAAACAGTTGCTGACTCACAGAATCATGAAGCTCACGAGCTAATCGATTTCGCTCTTGCACAATGACTTCTTGAACTCGCTTTTGCTGATCTTCCACTTTTTCATTAACCATTTTTTGCGATTGTTCAACCTGCTGGCTCATTAAGCGTTGAACTTCTTTTACATTAGATAAAATACCTTCTACTTCTTGAACCGTTGTTTTATCATTTCGATCTTGATATTGACGGTTTTTCATCTCACGCAATCGATTCTCAATCACTTCAAGCTGTTGCCTCCAAAGCAATCCAGAAACGCCTCCAAAAATTGCTCCTATCGTTAGACTACTCGTGATGGAGAAAAGAATAAAAGGAACGTCAAACACTTCTCGTTCCCATAGCTCTGTAAACCGTTGGATAGGAAACGCCATAAACACGCTAATTATCATTGTAATAAACGTTGTAAAGGCTATCGTGATTCCCCATAGTAACTGGCGCTGAATAACGCTCATATTCGCTTCACCTCTAAACTTCCAACGCCCATTGAAATCATTACTTTTATTTTTTGTGATGCCTCATCAAATTCTGGCGTTTTCATATACACGTTTTGAAGTGGCGCAAAAGATTGCGCATGATCAAAGATTGTAACTGCTCCAGCCATAGAAGAATGATTAACCGAAATTTCTGTTTCGTATGGAATAAAAATGGTCACGTTACCCGCTAGTTGTCGAATAAAAATAACCGATTCACCCTTTGGAAGCACGGTGTAGCTAAGATCAATTACCACATCGCTCCACACATTTTGAATATTAATGTCACTCCATTCGTAAACGGTTTCGTCTGTTCGCTGTCGCGATATAAATGAATTTTTCAACAGCTGCCTTTGCGCTCGCAGGGATTCTCGACTTTCTGTTATAGGCGTAATATATACCGGTTCTTTTTTAGACTTAACAAAATGAAATAAATAATAGAAAAAAATTGCAATGACCAAAAACTGAAATGCGACTGTATTAACTAAATTTAAAATCGCACCAATGATTCCTATCCAAAATAAGATTTTACCTGAGCGCCTTGGTAGACGTTTTCGCCCTATATAGATAAAAGCACCAGCAACGAGGAGTGCAAAAATAAACCCGCTATGAAAAAAGACAACTTCAACAAATAAAATAAATAGAGCTGTAATGATTATTAGATTGAAGTATCCATTGTCTACAATTCTTTTCATGCCGTTCTCCTCCTTTCGCTTTGCAGGCATTTCCTCTTGATGAAAAAGGCGTAGCTACTACTACGCCCTTTTTAGAATATCACGTTTTGTCTATGAGATTACATTTTTTTATCCTAATTAACCTTATTTTGCTTCTTTTTGTAAAGCTGCAATTTTGCTGTCAATTGTTTGACGATAATAATCGGTATTAATTTGATTTTCTAATTGATCAATATAGTTTTCGATATCCGAAAACTTAGAATATTCACTTGATGATAGTTCATCATTGTTTAAAACAGTGTTCATTCGATGATTTGCTCGCGCAACGTTTTCACGCCCCATCAGTTCCATTCGGCGAATATGCATATCATTCAGCTTGTGCTTCATTTCTTCATATTTACGCTCTAATTCATCAAGCTGCTTGGTGACGTGCTGAACCGATATGTTCAAGCGTTCTGTACGCTCTTCATATTGAGCATGCTCTTTTTGAACAAATTCATACAGCTCATTTTCTTGAGCTTGCAGAGCTACTTCCGCTTGCTGCTGGCGCTTTTCTTTCATTGCCGATGCTAGCTTATATTCACGCACAAGCTGTTCTTTTAATAGGTGCTGACGTTCCACCAACTTTCGAACTCGTTCTGTTTCTTCTTCGCATTGGCGCAAATAGTAATTCAAAGCTGCAATTGGGTTTTTTTGTTGCTTTTGGTCAAGCATATTGTGCAAGTCCGATGAGATTGATTCTTTCATACGTGTAAAAATATTTTTCATAACGTTCACTCCTTAATAAGATTGTTTATTTAATTCTGTCCATTGGTTTTCAAAGTTTTGAAATGGATCCTCTGTTTTAATTTCTTTCATGTCATTATCGTTCCACTTGGTGTATACAAAGTAAAGCGCAATGGCTGCTAAGATACCGAAAAATGCTGGTACGTTAGCAATCATGCTCAAGATAACAATCACACCAAGTACTGCAAAAGCTGCTTTCTTAAATGAAGATGTTGCTTTTACTACCTGCTTCCATACACCATATAAAATGACAAGCCCTAGTAGCATTAGCATCATCGGTCCTAAATTAGCAATAAGCACAACCGCTGCTATTAGGCCCAGAATAAATAGTCCAAATTTTTTCATCATGTTGCCTCCTTTCTTTTTCTATTCTCATCTTACCTACAATTCTTTCTTTCCAAAACGAGCTTAAGCTTGATTTCCATCTAAGACCTGAGGCTTAGTACAGAAAAAAGCACACAAAAAAAAGCTCTTCATGATATGAAGAGCTGGTGCGAATATATTTGGTTAACAACTAATGTCGACTGCTGTTCAATAGCGTTCTGTAAGCCATGTTTTGTTCCTTTGTACTACAAGCGGCTAGCTACCTCGTACTCCGGTGGTAATTATCTATCTACAAAATGCGTGCATTTTGTCCTTCCCTCTGTTCAATTCCTTTGGGAAAGTTCCCCTACCATTATTTGGGTTTCTCGCTCGTGGGGTTTACCTCGTTCCACTCTCATTATTTCTAATGAGACTTCGTCACTGTGGCACTTTCAGAGTATTCAAACCATATCCTAAGACTTAGGCTTTTTCCCCGCCGTTAGCAGTTACGCTACCCTAGCTTATGACTTCACTAGGCACGAACACTACAAGCATCTCAGCCTGTGCGAGCATGGACTTTCCTCTACATCTTCAAAGAGATGCAGCAATTACCCAAACGCTATTGATTACGACCTTTCTAATTATAATAAAAATAGGAGTTAATTGCAACTCCTATTTTTATTCTTCATCATTCGTATAGCTTGCTACCAAATACATGCTTTTCAAGATTAGACAAACGTTTTAAAATATCAAAGTTTGTCGTACCAGCCTGCTGCTGTGCTGGTGGCGGCGTATAAGACGGTGCCGTTGTAGATTGTGGACGTTTTGATAACTCTTCCACTTGCTTTTTTAAGCGTAAATTTTCTGCCTGTAGTAACTCGATTTCTTCATGAAACGCTTCATAATCTTTAATAATGGAGTCTAAATATTTATCGACTTCCTCTTGATTATAGCCTCTCATTCCTGTTTTGAACTCTTTTTCCAAAATTTCTTTTGCTGTTAAACGAATTTTATCAGCTAACATTTCAATCACCTCGAATACAATAAACCTCTTGTTTATTATAAACCATTTTTTCAGAAATAGCTCAACTTGTCAATTTATCTTGCAAAATGTTTTTCAATATTGTTTAAAAAGATGAAAACTTCTCCTCTTCAACTATATCTTGTAAATCATAGGATGTAATGGTGATAATCGGGTATTCACTCTTTTCAGCCTTATCTTGGGCTACTTTTAGCATAAATTTTGGGCTACCCTCATGCTCTTCATCATATACAAGGCAAATCCCATCGCTTTTTTCAATTAAAAATTGATTTTTCAAGCGGAACTGATTAGGACTTTCATACTTCTTTTTTGTAATGCTATCCACAAAATCAGCTTGGCTCACGATAAATTCATAAAGTTCTTTATTCGCTTCGTTCCACTTCTCTTCCTGATCTAAAAAAGGGGTTAATACACCAAGCTGTAGCTGGGGGTATTCCAGCTGCAGGTCAAATATCACTTCAGCAGCCCACAATTCTACACCGAGCTGGCCACTGATTAGGACCCATTCAAGCCCTTCTTCAATGAGCGGTACTAAACGCTTCATTACTGCTTTTTTTATGTATGAAATACCAGGGTGCTGATCATTAAAAATCCCTAATTCAAATGGTTTATACCCTGAAATTGTCAGCACTTTCATCGTGTAAGCACTCCTTTAAATATAAGAATAGGAACTGAAATATTCAGCTCCTATCAATTGATTTATTTCTTATTAAAATCTTCTTTTTGCACCTGGATATCCTGGCATCATGCCGTTTTCCATCGCTCCTGCTACTTGATTGCCTTGACCTGGCATCATACCTGGCATCATACCTGGCATTTGAGCACCAGCCACTTGGTTGGGCATTCCTGGAGACATTGCCCCACCTACTTGTGTAGGACATTGTTGTGCACCACCAAAGAACTGTTGGCTTGTTTGTTGATTTACAACAGATTGTGTTTGTGGAAAATAGTGTACATGTTTAAAATTCGTTTGATTCACTAGCGTGTTATGGCTTGGGTGAATATGAGGTACAACTACCTCCTGATTGTTAAACTGTATACAACATTTTGTTGGGTGCACGATTGGTGGCATGCACTTTACTGGTCTTGGATACATGATGTTTTCCCCTTTCACTGTTTAGTTATTACATTACTACAGTATGTGATAAGGGGTGTACATGTACTAATGTAAACACCTATTTTCTAAAACTACATCAAAGAAAAGTACGTGTTTTTCATGCTACTAAAAATAATTACCGTCAAACAAATAATTGCGAAAAATGATACCAAAATGACATTTTTCATATTACTTCTCTCCATCTCACCAAAGTTCTATATTTTTGATATAAATTGCTAAAACAGCAATACAATGTCTTATTTTATCAACGACTGAAAAATAGAACAATATTTAAAATAGAGAAAACTAAAATTTAACAATTTGGAATTTTCAGTAATAAATTAACAATCATTATAAGTGAGATGTATACATTTTATCTTTATATCTAACCCGATTAATCCGCTTGTATAGAGCTTCTAGTTTATCATTTTCAATGAACGTTTGACTTTCTTCCGTCAGCTGTAAGGCTTTTTCTGCATAAAATACCCCACGCTCATAGTTTTTAAACTTATGTTCATATAATTTAGCAAGCTCAACGGCTGCTTCAGTTTGAAGAAGTATTGGCGCGTTGGAAACAACATATAAAAACAGCTCTTCTGCCTTTTTAAATTGCTTGTTACGCTTATGCTCAAAAGCAATAGCTCGGATCGCTTGATACTCTTCATCACTTTTTGCATTAGCCACATCTTCATACAATGCTAACGCCTCTTGTTTTTCACCGAGCTGTTCGTACCAACGAGCGACTTCAAATTTCTCTTTCAACGTAGCTTTATGCTCAGAGAGAAGTTGCTTTGACAGGTGAATATAGAGCGTAATTAAAGAGAGGATATCTGATTCATTATGATCCATTACTTCAAATAACCCTTGAGGATTTTTGCTTTCTATGAAATCAAAATAAATCATTGGTGCTAAAAACCCTGGGACATCATTAACACGTTCAACCCCCAGCACCTCTTTTTCAACATTTGCAAGCTTAACAGAATCCATTTTATGTTTCCAAAGCCTTCTTGAAGCGTGTAGTAAATCAAAATGCCCAAACTTAGGAAGTTTCGGTAAATGGTCTCTTAATAACGTGTGTCTTGTTTTTACATGAGGCCAATCAAAAGACTTTCCGTTATAAGTGACGAGCGTTGTATAATCAACGGCTTTTAAAAAGCTTTCGTAAAACGCAACTTCACCGCTTGGCTCGGTTAACACATGCTGCCTAAATATCACTTCATCTTCTATCACCTGTGCATAGCCCAGTAAAAAGATAGTCGTTCCTGTTCCCGTACTCAACCCCGTCGTTTCTGTATCGAAGAAAAACAAATCCGACATTTTATGCCCTTTTGCAGAAAGTGGATGTGATAGCGGAGACTTATTCCATGCTTCTATCACTTTCTGTAGTTCTGAAAATGCATAATGTCCGTGACGATAGCCAATTGGATAGCGCACTTCACGAATCATGCAGTAGTTATCCTCGCTAAAATAAGGCTTAGCAAATTTTTCATTCCACTGCTGTTCATAGGCTATTCGTTGATGATTAACCGGTTCACTTTTTAAAACAGGCACTTTCTCTTCCACATGCAAATGCTTTTTCATTCGATTAAGCTTATTTTTCAACGACATTTCTTGCACCTACCTTGCTAATAATAGCTGAAGCAGTGAGAGCGCATCCTGTTTAGCATGTTCACCTTGCCCCTCTAATCCAATACAGGATGGACAGCCGCTTTCACAATGACAAGTAGCAATAAGCTGCTGCGCTTCTTCTAACACTTCTTTCATTTGTTCGTATACTTTATCACTCAGTCCAATTCCACCAGGGTATCGATCATATAAAAAGATGGTTGGCTCTTCATTATGAACGGCTTTCACTTGCGGAACAACATGTAAATCAGAAGGGTCACACATCACCATTAACGGTGCAATTGACTGAATGGTAGTAGCAACTGATAATAGAGCCTGTTCTAATCGTTCTTCTGACTCTTGGAATACTTCTTTTGAAAAACTAAGCCAAACTGCATTGGTATGCAGCTCTTCCTCAGGCAAATGAATTGGACCTGACCCAATGTTTTCATGCGTCTCAAATTTAATCTTCTTAAAAATAGTAGCCATCGCGCTTACCATTACATCTCCGTACCCCATCGTATAAGAAGGTGCTTTCGTTTCTTTATCGGCTTCCAATACTTTTAAGTTAACGGCTAAATTGGCGTCTGTAAAATAATCAGCGGTGACTTCACGTACGTATGCTTTTTTTTCATCCCAATCTAAATACTCAACTTGATATTGAATACCTTGATGTAAATAAATAGCTTCATCATGTAAAAGCGTCATGGCACTGAAACGGTCCATCTCTCCGATGACCTTTACGTTGGCGACGTCTGACTGATCAATAATAACGACATTTTCTTGTGAAGCAGATCTCAAACTGATATTGTGAGCTGGAAATGAATCGTTCATCCAATACCACTTATCACCGCTTAGGTGAATCACGCGCTCTTCTCCTAAAAACTCCAATACATCTTCAATATCCACACCGTCAAACGTTTCTCCTTGCTTAAAGGGCAGTTCATAGGAGGCACACTTTAAATGATCCACTAAGATCACTAAGTTATCAGGATTAATGCGTGCCCTTTCAGGGTTACGACTGAAGAAATATTCAGGGTTTTGAATCATATATTGATCCAGCGGGCTCGAACTAGCAACCATCACAATAACGGCTTCTCCGTGTCTGCGCCCTGCACGTCCAGCTTGTTGCCAAGCACTTGCAACTGTTCCAGGATAACCTGTCATCACACATACTTGCAGCTGCCCAATATCTACTCCAAGCTCTAGTGCATTTGTGCTGACGACCCCATAAATTTCTCCTCTACGCAGTCCCTTTTCAATTTCACGTCTCTGCTTAGGTAAGTATCCCCCCCGGTACCCTTGAATCGATTTACCTTTCAGCTGATTTTTTACAAGTTCTTGTAAATACGTTAAGATAATTTCAACCCGAACGCGACTTCGAGCAAAAACGATTGTTTGGATTTTATTCTTCAAAAACTCTCCTGCGATGTTACGAACCTCCAGCGTAGCGCTTCTCCTAATATTTAGTGGCTTATTTACGACGGGTGGGTTGTAAAAGATAAAATGTTTTTTTCCACTCGGTGCTCCGTTATTATCGACAAGCTCCACCTGCTCTCCTAAAAGATGCTCTGCAAGCTCTTTTGGATTGGCAATTGTAGCGGACGTACATATAAACACTGGGTTACTGCCATAATAGCGGCATATTCGCTTCAAGCGTCGAATAACGTTTGCTACGTGGCTTCCGAATACGCCTCGATACGTATGAAGCTCATCAATAACGATATACTTTAAATTCTCAAACAACGATACCCATTTTGTATGATGAGGCAAAATAGCAGAGTGAAGCATATCAGGATTTGTAATGACAACATGACCCGCTTTGCGCACCTTTTGACGAATATTAGCTGGCGTGTCTCCATCGTATGTGTAGCTGTTAATTGAAACGTCCATTTCTTCAATCAGTTCATTTAGCTCCGTCTTTTGGTCTTGTGCAAGAGCTTTTGTTGGAAACAAATATAGCGCACGGGACTGCTCATTTTCCATGATACTTTGAAGGACAGGAAGGTTGTAACAAAGCGTCTTTCCTGAAGCAGTAGGCGTAACAGCAACTACATTTTTCTTCTCATACGCATATGTAAAAGCTGTAGCTTGATGCGTATAAAGCGATAGAATTCCTCTCTTCTCTAATCCCGCACGTATTTTCTCATGAATTTGTGAAGGAAAAGGACTTGTTTTTGCTTCTTTTTCTTCAATTGTATGCCAATGAACGATGTTGGATTTAAACTGTTCATTCGTTTGCAACACGTTCATTACTTCTTGTAAATTTTTACGTATTTTCATCTTCATCACCTAGCTTTATTTTAACGAATTTAAGGCTTGTTTCAAATCATTAGTTTTTGTATGTTTTTTCAAAAAAGGGACATCGTAACAACTAGGAGGTGGACAACATGGGAAATCCTTATTTATGTCCAAGCTGTAAAACAAACCGAACGCGCTTTAATATCATTGAGCAAAAAGCTACGGCAGTCAAATTAGATCCTCGCTCTGGTGACGTTGTAACAGAATATACCAATGATTCACTAGATGCTTTCCATGCGCCATACCGTGGCCCAGAACGCCGCATTCAGTGCGCAGCATGTGGTTTAATTGAAGATGAATATACATTTGTAAAACACGCTGAAAGCAAGCAACTATCATAAAAAATACCGCCATAGAGGAATGGCGGTATTTTATTACTTTTATAAAACTGCTTCAATAGCCTTTTTTATTTCCATAGACGGACGCTCGCACGCAAAATCTTTACATACATAAATGGTCGACTCACCTCTTTGGTCATAGCTCTCTAGGAAATCAGCATGTGGCATCAGTTCGTTTTTATTCCCAACCAACCATACAACTTCTGGTATAAATGACGTCTTCAAAAGCTGTATTTCTTCTACTTTACCTTTAGTTAACACAACCATTTCTTTTATCCCGATTGCTTGTTCAAGCCGCGCTTGTAAAAACTGCGTATGGCTACTGGCTTGCATTCGAATAAGTGAATAAAACGTTCGCTCCATCTTTTCAACCATTTGTAATAACTTTTCGTTTCCTGTTCGGTGACCTAAACGTAAAAGCTGGCAAACGGCGACGCTATTACCGGATGGGAGAGCACCATCGTACACTTCTTTTTCACGCACAAGCAGTTGCTCTGCATCACTTCCAGTAAAGAAAAACCCGCCTTTGTCTTCATCCCAAAATAATGAAGTCATATTCTCTGCAAGTGCTTTCGCCTTCGTAAGATAATCTACTTTGAGTGTCGCGTCGTAAAGATCGTTATAAGCCCATAATAAAAACGCATAGTCATCAATTAAACCTTTTTCCTTTACTTCTCCTTCACGATAGCGAACCATTAAGCGCTCCGTCTCGTACATATTTTCGTGGATAAAAAGCGCAGCCTGCTCAGCTAGCTCTGTAAATGTTTCATTTTGCAATGTCCGACCCGCTTTTGCTAATGCGCTTATAATCAAGCCATTCCAAGATGTTAAAATCTTATCATCAACGTGAGGGTATATGCGTTTTTGACGCTCTTTTAACAGTTTTTCATTGCATTTTTTTAGCTTAGTTTCCGTTTCTTCAACGGATTGTTTACTGCGCTTGGCTAGCTCTTCTATTTCCGTTGGAATTAAATGAAGGTGGTTCTTGCTTTCAAAATTCCCTTCTTCCGTAATGCTATATGCACTGCAGACAAACTCGGCTTCCTCTTCAGTGAAAAGGTTTGTTATTTCTTCTTTTGACCATACGTAATAGGTTCCTTCTGCTCCTTCTGAGTCAGCGTCAATCGCTGAATAGAATGCACCCGTTTGACTATCTCTCATTTCACGAATTAAAAATGTGATACTCTCTTCAATTATTTCACGATAGCGCTGTTTCTTCGTCATTTGATATGCTTCAATATAAGCATGTAGCAACAGCCCTTGGTCATAGAGCATTTTTTCAAAGTGCGGAATCATCCATTGTTGATCTGTTGAATACCTCGCAAACCCACCACCAATTTGATCATAGAGACCGCTTGAGGCTAACGAATCAAGCGTTTTTTCAACCATTAACAGCGCCGTATCATTATTGGTTAATCGATGATATCGAAGCAAAAATGTCAGCGTATGCGGCATTGGAAATTTCGGTGATTGCCCAAATCCTCCATACACTGGATCAAATTGACCAACGAGCTGCTGAAATGCTTGATGAAGGGTAGCTTCATCAATTGTGCTGTCTGAAGGAATATGTACAGAAGCTTTTAAACCTTTTACAACCTGCTCTCCTACCTTTTCAACAAAGGACCGCTCATGCAGAAACTTTTCAGCGAGCTGTGGTAGCGCATCCATCATACCTGGTCTATTATAAGCGCTATTCTTTGGGAAATAGGTACCCGCATAAAACGGTTTTTGGTCAGGTGTTAAAAAGACGTTTAAAGGCCAACCTCCGTGATTGGTCATCATTTGGCATACGCGCATGTAAATGGAATCGATATCTGGTCGCTCTTCGCGGTCTACTTTAATTGCAATAAAGTGTCTATTTAATAAATCTGCGACTTCTTCATCTTCAAAGCTTTCTTTTTCCATCACGTGGCACCAATGACAAGTGCTATATCCAATTGATACAAATACAGGCTTATTTTCACGCCTGGCTTTTTCAAAGGCTTCTTCTCCCCACGGATACCAATTAACTGGGTTATGTGCGTGCTGTAGCAGATAAGGAGATTTCTCATGAATCAGTGCGTTAGTATATTTTTGCATCTTTACACCTTCTTTCTATAATGATAGTTTACCGCCTTCTATTACTTTCTCCAAATGAACTAGGGTTAGCTCATCATTTATTTTTGTAGTTCTTATCACGACAAAGCCTTTCTTTTGATAAAGACAAATAGCTGGCATATTCTTTGAAGCCGTTGAAACAGATATCTTAGTAGCTGAATAGTTTTTTTCTACAAAGGCTAGTAATTTTTGAGCAATTCCTTGTTTAAAATGCGCAGGATCAATAAACAACCGGTAAATATCTAACTCTTTCCCCAGCACTTTAAACGAAATAACGCCGGCTAACGTGTCTTCTATGTAGTATCCCAAAAATATCTCTTTAGATTGTTGTAGGTGGAGGAGCGTTTCTTGCAAAGGTGGAATCTGACGACTACGAATAATTGATGCTTCAACTTCGTATGATCGTTTTTGTAAAGCTAAAATGGCTTTTGCTTGCTGATTATTTAGCAAACTATTTTCTTTAATCATTTATTCCTCCATCTGTTTGTCTTCTTTACTTTTCTATCATTATAACTTATCTGGTTCTTAACGTTAAAAAAATAAAGTGATTCTGTTCTAAATAGCCGTACTTGTTGATATGTATAAAAGGACAAAACAACTAGTCTACACACCAAAGGAGAGAAATTAAATGAATAGTAGCTTTTTCAACTTCGACAAGATGTTAACACCTTCTATCATTAAAATTGTCTTCATTATTGTCTCTGTCTTAACCATTCTATTAGGTTTTGGATTTATTGTAAGTGGAATTAATAGCATGTATGGTGGTGGTTCCCTTGTCTTTTTAGGCCTAGCATTAATTGTGGTGGGGCCACTATTTACGCGCATTTACTGTGAAACCCTAATTGTTGTATTTAAAATGCATGAAGCTCTTCATAAAATGGCAGAAATAAAGAATCAAGAATAAAAAAAGCGATGCGGTTTAAACCGCATCGCTTTTTCATCATTGTACTGCTTTTTCAATTTCTTTCGCCATCTCAGCTACTGAAAGTAGTCCCCCACCTGATAAGTACCAGTAGTTCGGATCTAAATAAACAATGTTTCCTTCTTTATAAGCTTTTGTTTTTTTGATTAGCTCGTTTTCTAGCGCTTGCTTAGCAGGTGATTCCCCACCTACAACTGCGCTACGATCCACTACAAACAAGTAATCAGGATTCTTCTCTACAATGTATTCAAACGACACGCCTTGACCATGCGTGGAAGCTTCGATACCAGCATCAACTGGCGTAATTCCTAGTTCATCATGAATGATACCAAAGCGTGAGCCTGGTCCATATGCGCTTACTTTTCCTTCGTTAACAAGAACAATTAAACCATTTTTCTTTGAAGCTTGAGCTTCTTCTTTCACAGTTGCCATTGTTTTTTCAACAGCCGCTACCTCTTTTTCTACCTCTGCTTCTTTGCCAAAGATTTCACCTAACGTTTGTGCATTTTTCTTAAATGAAGTCATATAGTTCTCTGTGTCTAAACCCATATGAATTGTCGGTGCAATCTTTGTAAACTCGTCGTATTGATCAGCTTGACGCCCTGAAATAATGATTAAATCTGGATTGATTTCGCTGATTTTTTCAAAGTCAGGTTCTTTTAATCCTCCTACATTTTCATACTTCTTATCTTCATATTTTGATAGATAAGAAGGCATGCTATCCTGCGGAACACCGGTTACGTTGATTCCTAATTTGTCCATAGAATCTAATGTACCAAAATCAAAGACTACTACCTTATCTGGATTTTTATCTACTTTTGTTTCTCCTAATTCATGCTGAACCGTGATTGTTTCTTCCTTTTTCGTTTCTTTCTTTTCATTGTCTGCAGTCGTGCTACCTTCATTTGATCCGCAAGCTGCAACTATAACTGCAAGCAACGCTGCTAGAAATACCATATATAACTTCTTCATCTAACTTCCATCCTTTTCGCTGTATTTAAAATATATGTGAATTACTCTAATCCTAAGCTGCTATTTTCGCACTTCATGTAAAGGGCCCCGCGCTAAACAACCTCTTAATGGATTAAAATAACAATCACCTTGATCTAAGCTGAAAAATAAACGCCTATCTTGTTTCCATCAATTGTTTGAATAGGAATATGCATATCATAGACGTCTAAAAGAACATCTTCTTTAATAATTTCAGAAGTTGCTCCATGCTTAATGAGTTGTCCATTCTTTAAAGCAACAATATAATCTGAATAGCATGAGGCAAAATTAATGTCGTGAATGACAATAATAATCGTTTTCCCTAGCTCATCCACAAGCCTTCTTAAAACCTTCATGATTTGAACAGAATGCTTCATATCTAAATTATTTAAAGGTTCATCAAGTAAGATATAATCCGTATTTTGAGCTAAGACCATTGCAATATATGCTCGTTGCCTCTGCCCACCGCTTAGCTCATCAATATACTTATGCTGCATATCTTCAAGCTCCATATATGCAATCGCTTCATCTATATAAGCTATATCTTCTTTCTTTAACTTTCCTTGTGAATAAGGAAACCTACCAAATGATACGAGTTCTCGAATTGTAAGTCGCATCGTTAAATGGTTTGTTTGTTTTAAGATTGAAATTTTCTTTGCTAATTCGTTGCTTTTTGAGTTCATCACATCGTGACCTTCTAATAGAATCTCACCTTCATCTCTCTTTAAGATGCGACTAATCATAGATAGCAGCGTACTTTTCCCTGCTCCATTCGGTCCGATGAATGACGTAATCTTTCCCTTTTGAATTTGAACAGATACATCATCTATTACTTTTTTGTTTCCGTACTTTTTTGTCACGCCGTTAACAGTAATCATGTTCTACTCCCCTTCAATAAAAGATAAAGAAAATACACGCCACCAATAAAGTTAATAATGACGCTGAGCGTTGTTGAAAACGTGAAGACGCGTTCAACAACTAGTAAACCACCTACTAAAGAGAAAATACTAATGATAATAGAGCCACTTAGAAGATACGTGTGGCGATACGTTTTAAATACTTCGTGCGCTACGTTAACAACCAGCAAGCCTAAGAAAGTAATGGGTCCAACCAATGCTGTTGCAATAGAAATAAAGATAGCAATTAACACAAGAAGCTTTTTTGTCACTGCATCATAGTCAATTCCAAGGTTAATGGCTTCTTCTCTCCCAAGTGATAAAACGTCTAAATATTTAACATACCGAGACCCATATACGCTTAGTATGATAATTAATAAGAAAGATAGAAAAAGCAGTTCTGTCTGAACATTATTAAAGCTTGCAAACATTCGATCTTGTACCATTAGAAATTCATTCGGATCAATTAATACTTGCATGAAGGAAGAGACACTTTGGAAAAAAGTTCCAAAAATCAACCCAACTAACAGTAAAAAATAAATGTTACTTTTTCCTTCTTTTTTAAACAACATTTGATAGAGAAGCATGGCAAACAAAACCATCCCTAAAATGGAAATTGCAAAGTTTATATTTTTATTCACCGTCACAATATTCATTGAACCGAATAGAAAAATAAGAATGGTCTGAATAAGCATATACAAAGAGTCTAATCCAATAATACTTGGCGTTAAAATCCGATTGTTAGTGATTGTTTGAAACACCACGGTGGAAACTGCAATGGAAAATCCCGTTAGGATAATTGCTGCTAATTTCTCTAGACGCCTTGGCAGAATATAGTCCCAATTACCATTTGATTGATAAAATAAAAATAATAAAGTTACGCCAACTGCCACGGTTGCTAAAACTATTAATTTTAATCGATTACTCATAAGCCTTTCTCCTAATCAACATGTACAAGAATATCCCACTACCAATGACGCCAACCATCATACCAATGGAAATCTCGTATGGATAAATGATAACTCGTCCTAAAATATCACAAGTCAGTACAAAAACCGCTCCAAGCAAAGCTGTTTGCGGAAGACTGTTTTTCAAATGATCTCCAGCATATATTGACACAATATTCGGAATGATTAATCCTAAAAAAGGAATCATTCCAACCGTTAATAGTACGATAGATGACACAAGTGCTACGATGACTAACCCAATGTTCACAACCTGCTTAAATGGTAACCCTAGATTGGTAGCAAAGTCCTCTCCCATTCCTGCAATCGTAAATTTATTAGCATACAAGTAGGCAATAATCATCAGTGGAACACTTAAATAGATTAACTCATATTGTCCTGAAATAATGGTAGAGAAATCACCTTGCAACCAAGAGCCAATGCTTTGAATCAAATCATTTTTATAAGCAAAAAATGTCGTTATGGAACCAATGACATTACCAAACATCAAACCAACAAGAGGAATAAAAATTCGATCTTTTACTTTGATAGAATCTAAAATCTTCATAAAGATGAAGGTTCCAATTAAAGCGAAAACAAATGCAACCAACATTTTTTGAATTGGACTAGCTGATGTGAATAACATCAATGCTACCAAAACACCTAAGCGTGCAGAATCCATGGTTCCAGCGGTCGTCGGAGAAACAAATTTATTTCTCGTCAGCTGCTGCATAATCAATCCACATATACTTAAGCTTACTCCAGCAATAATGATGCTAATCAATCGTGGAAAACGACTAATTAGTAGCACTTGAATTTGCTCTTGATCAAAGGATAAGACCCCATAAATATTTACTGGTGATACGCCGATAAATAACGAAATAAGGGATAATAAAAATAGTAAAATAATAAGATACCTAATTTTCACGCTGCTACTCTTCCTTACTATGTATAATTTAAAAATATCAATAACGATAATCATTATCAGTTCATGGTAAAAAATAAAATGATGTCTCCATCACTGGTCTTGTTATCATCTCACTTATTATATGATAGTGAAAATCATTATCATATGTCAATAGGATTTCCCTATTTTTTTCTTTATTTCCGTAAATTACATCGAATTTTATTTAACGTTGACAAGCAGGTAGCTAACTCTTCTTCTGTTAACCCCTCTGACGCATCATTAATTGTTTGCTGTGCTAGTTTTTCTAATTCCAACTGGATGTCTTTCCCATATTCTGTTAGATAAATTAAGTTAATTCGACGATCCGTTATATGTGGAACTCGCTTTACTAACTCACGCTTAATCATGTTATCAATTAGACGTGATACGCTTGCTTGATCGCGTTCATTTTGAATAGCTAGCTGATTTTGAGTTTGGCCATCTTTTTCATATAGTCGACTCATAATCTGCCACTGCTCATATGTAAGTGGATAATTGTTATTTTTAAAATGATGATTTAAACGGTTCATCATTAAGCGTGAGGCGTGAAACAATCGATATCCTAGTGAATCATCTAATTTATAGCTTTCCTTGTTCATGCTTCCGTGCACCCCTTTTGGTTTAGTTTATCGTACCTTCGTATAAATGTCTATGTACAATCTACGTAAATGCATATTAACTCTTTATATTCGGAATACTACTAATACAATTTCAGTGGCCAAAGGAGATTTGTTATGTCAGTTGTAATAGTAACAGCAATCCTCGAAGTAAAGCCAGGTTCTGAGGAAAAACTATATGATGTCTTGCTAAACGTATTGGCACCCTCAAAAAGCGAAAATGGCTGCATTCGATATGACCTGCATCGATCTATTGACAATCCCTCCACCTTTGTTTTCTACGAACAATGGCGAGACAAGCATGCTTTAGATGAACATTTGTCGAGTGCTCACTACAAAAATTATCAGAAACAAACAGAAGCTCTCATTTTAAATCGTACGGTTCATTTATTAAAGCTTGTAAATCCTTAAAATAAAAAATCACCCTTTGTTCTCTTTTACTATTTACGCTATAATGAAGAAGCTCTTTAGTTGCTTTTCTCTTACATATTATTAAGCTAAGAGCAATTTTTGTTTCAAACAGAAAGGATAAACATATGTTTTCAATTCGTGAATACACCGTAGAAAAATTGCAAGATCCATTTGGAATGTTACCAGGTGAACGCTATGAGTTTCACCTTTATATCGACGTAGATGAAGAAGATGAACTATATACAGGCAGTGACTTAGGTCTCCGAACACTTTATATTATTAATGATGGCAAATCTTCTATTTCTCAACCTTATTTCTATGAAATCTCTACTAATAAGGTGTTAGATTTTGAACTAGAAGATGACGAAGCTGTTGAAGTTCAAGCATTTTGTAGCAAGCATCTAGAAGCTGAAAATACAGGAGAATAAACAAAAAGAGGCTGGGACATAAATAATTCAGCCAATGATAAATCTGAACGATCGAGAGTTCCTCACTTTTAATCGTTCAGGTTATTTTGATTGTGAAAACAATTTTGGAGACAAGGTGGAATGGAACGAACTTATTCTGACAACGTAAAGAGGTGAGAAAAGGTTTTGTTATGTTCCATCCTCTTTTTATTTCTTTTTTTCTTCATGTTCCATTAGTTTTTTTACTATTTCTGTAGGCTTCCAGCAGTTAAACTGGTAGGATGGTTT
The DNA here is from genome assembly GCF_001457055.1 of Priestia veravalensis. NCBI lineage: Bacteria > Bacillati > Bacillota > Bacilli > Caryophanales > Bacillaceae > Priestia > Priestia veravalensis. Next base: position 38,212 of record NZ_KQ758650.1, read on the forward strand.
CGTATCATACCCCAACCTGGAACAAAAATACTTCATTCCATTTTCAAGCTTTATACTTCTAAAATGCTGACAGGTTGCACAACAGTGAAAATCCCGCACGGTTCTTCCCCCTTCTTCTTATCTTTTCTTGTATAATAAGTATATTATATTATCACTTTGCGTGTACTTAACATATGCTTCTAAGAACGCGAGTGCAAAACAGCTCTCACCTTATACGTAGATTACTTTTTTATAGAAAGGAGGATTCGATGGAGTTTCTACAAGTACTACTTCCTATTTTCGGCATTTTCGCTCTTGGATTTATCGGCCAAAAGACCATTGGTTTTGATGCAAAAAACATTTCAAAAATGTCATTGTATCTAATGTCTCCTGTACTTGTCTTTCAAACGTTTTATACGAATCTAATATCTGTTACATATTTGTACCTAGGCGCTTTTTTACTCATTCTTTGCTTATCAATCATTGCGGTTGTCAGGCTAATTGGGTTTATCCGGAGTTATTCAACAACGGAAACATGTGGAATGATTCTCGCTTCTGCATTTATGAATAACGGTAACTACGGAACTCCTGTAGTCTTATTAGTATTCGGAGCGATGGGATTAGATATTGCAATTGTACTAATGGTTCTTCAACAGCTCATCATGTGTACCGTTGGGGTTTACTATGCTGCAAAAGGCAGTCCCGAGGCGAACGGAATCAAATCTGCTTTGCGTGCTGTTGTAACAATGCCAATTGTATACGGAGCCATCTTAGGGCTGACTTTTCAACTTCTACATATTACGCTAAGTCCACCCGTTGAAGAAGCAGTTAGCTTAGTAGCAAGTGCGACAATTCCAACAGTTATGATTGTTCTAGGGATGCAGCTTGCTAATATCAAGTTAAAAAACATTGCGTTTCGCAAACTGTCTTTTTCGTTATCATTAAAATTATTAGTTTCACCAATTCTTGCATTTATCATTGTTCAATTTTTACCGATTGATCAAATGACCAAGCAAATACTCATTATTATGGCTGCCATGCCAACAGCAGCTAATACCACAATGTATGCGCTCGAGTATAACACTGACACCGAGTTTGTCTCATCATCCACGCTTATTAGCACCTGTTTGAGCCTTATTACTCTTCCGATTGTATTGAGCGTTGTAGTCTAAATAAAAAGAGACTGAGACATAAGTAGTTCAGCCTCTACTATGCCTGAACGATTGAGAGTTCATAACTTTTAATCGTTCAGGTTTTTTGCTGATTGTGAAAACCAATGTTGGAAACAGGGTGGAATGGAGCGGAGGACACTCGACTCCTGCGGGAAAGAGAGGGAAAACGGAGATCCTGCAGCGCAGTGAGGAAGCTCAGGTTCCTCCCCGCGGAAAGCGAGTGACCGTAGCGCAATGGAACGAACGGGTTGAGACAAATCAAAGAGATGGGAACAGCGAGTGTTCGTCTTTTAGAAGCAATCATTTTGTTATGTCCCAAACTCTTTTTTTATCATTTTTTAAAAATCCCGAACGGTTTTCCAATCGGAAGCACTTCTCTTCCAAAATGCGTATTCAATACTGCGGCTGCCGATCCATAGAATGACATAATTGCAATTAAAAGCTCTGAAAAAGCAGCTAATAAATGTGTGACATGGTACATAACATTAAACGAACTCAATGATAAACCAATAAATAAGAAATCGATAAGAACAAAAATAATGAAAAGAACTTTATTCGTTTCCATTGCTCCAACTGTCATAAATAAGCTGAAAATTAAATAGCCGATAAAAGCCATACCTAATTGTCGCCCATCAACTACTGCGAGTTCTTCTCCAAAAACCCCTAGCTGCATTAACCATGAAGCAGCTACACCGAACCAGAACAATCCGAATGCTCCAAATGCAGTCATACCAAACGTATTATTATGCTTGCCATCTTGAATAGCTGCGAACAATTGCGCAAGACCACCTAAGAAAATAGCCCACGGCAAAATAAAAGCTAATCCATCTGTTAAGCCCAGCTTTTGTGATGATGCTACTAGCGTCACCATTGCCAAACCGAATAACCCAATAGCTGATGGATCAGCAGTGGTAATCTTTACTTCTTGTGCTTTAACTTGACTCATTCTTTACCTCCTAAAATACACATGCTTAAATAAGGTACTTGTTTATTGAGAAGCTGTCAATACATTTTTGTAAAATAGAAAAAGCTACCTTAAATAAGGTAGCTTTTAACGATTTAAATTAAAGTTTTACAACGTTTTCAGCTTGAGGACCACGTTGACCTTCAACGATTTCAAACTCTACGCTTTGGCCTTCTTCTAATGTTTTGAATCCGTCTGTTTGAATAGCTGAGAAATGAACGAATACGTCATTTTCTCCTGGAACTTCGATGAACCCAAATCCTTTTTCACTATTAAACCATTTTACTGTACCTTTAGTAGCCATAAAAAAACCTCCAAAAAAATGTAAAAAATTTAATATGTTACTCTATATTTACGCCGTAAATAAAAAATTCACATATTATAAAGACTTTCTACTACGAAGTAGATCTCCTTTATAACACGTGAATTGTGTATCAACCATCTAGTTCGCAATAAATCCTCTCATTCTGAAATAAGTGAGAGCACTTAATTTTTTATTTAAAAATTAAAAATGTTTACGTTTTCATTCTACAATAACTTTTTCTAAAATGCAAGAGAGAACGGTAGTTTTTTACATTCTTCTTTTCTTGATTTAAAAAAGAATACAAAGCCGAATCAACAGGTTCGGCTCTCACCTCTCTATTATGTAAGCATATTGTCTAAATCTTCATCGATGACTTCTTTACGCTTATTTTGTAGCGTTTCAAATAACAATCGTGCTTCTACTTCTGTTAAAGCAAAGGTTGTTTTCTCATGTTCATTCCCTGTTTCGCTTCGTATAATCAATAAGCTTTCTTCAATTCCACGGTTCATTTTTACCACTCCTTTTTGGCTTAGTATAAGCTTATTTCAAATTTCTATGTATGTTTTCACCTCGTTTAATGAAAGCTAACGAACGAAAATTATTTCACAAGGAGGAATGAGACATGATAAAAAAATCACTTTTTGTAGCAGTTAGTTTCGCAACAATTTTATCATTATTTGGTTGTAACACTACAGACCAAGGAAAAGATGGCCTCATTAATGACGATACGGTCCGCAACGTTTCATATGAAAATGAAATGGATAACAATATGAATGACGTAACGCAAGAAAAAAAGCGTGATCAATATGCTGAATCACGCATGGAAGTAGCAAACGGTGCAGCCAATCGAGTAAATGCATTAAGTGAAGTGAAAAATGCAAACGTTGTTATAATGAATCGTGATGCGTATGTTGCAGCAGTTTTAGAAGATAAAAAAAAAGGCAAGTTAACAAAAGAAATGGAAACAAAAATTGCTGATGAGGTTAAAAAATCTAACAACAACATTCAAGAAGTATATGTTTCAACAAACCCAGATTTTGTTGATCGCATGAATAGTTATGTTAACAAGTTGGAAGATGGATATCCAATTACCGGCATTATCAACGAATTTAATGAAGTAGTACGCCGAGTATTTCCGAACAATCGTTAATTAAAAAAGGCCAAATTGGCCTTTTTTTTGTTTTAGAACGTGTACATATTTTTAATCAAAAGGCATCATATTAAATAGTAGAAAGCAACAATTTTATTGGTAATTTATTCTAATTTTTAAAGAATAAATACATGTTTTAATATTCATAATATTTTTACTTTATTTTTATTTAGTAAGCGGTTTCATCGGCTTTATTTATGTAATCAAGCGGGTTTCATTTCAAAAAATTCGTGTTTAATAACTTGATACTCTGGGAAAAGTTTGTTAGCTTAAAAAACCGTAAGCTGTTTATATGACACGATTTTCCACAAGTCATATATAAAAACAGAAAAAGGAGAGATATTGTGGATATTAGTTTATTTATTTCACTAGCAATTTATTTTATAGGGATGCTGGCTATCGGTTGGTATGCTTATAAAAAATCTACTGATGACATTTCAGGCTATATGCTAGGTGGTCGTGGACTTGGTCCTGCTGTAACAGCCCTATCAGCTGGTGCATCTGACATGAGTGGTTGGATGTTAATGGGTTTACCAGGTGCTATGTATGCTACAGGAGTATCTAGTTTATGGATTGCCGTTGGTTTAACAATCGGTGCTTACCTAAATTACCTAATTGTTGCTCCGCGTCTTCGAACGTACACAGAAGTAGCAAATGACTCCATTACAATCCCAGATTATTTTGAAAACCGCTTCAATGATACATCCAAAGTTCTTCGAACAGTATCAGCCATCGTTATTTTTGTCTTCTTCACTCTTTATACTTCTGCTGGAATGGTATCCGGTGGTACATTATTCGAGTCTGCGTTTGGTTTAGACTATCGAATTGGTTTATTTGTAACAGCAGGTGTTGTTATTGCTTATACACTATTCGGTGGATTTTTAGCGGTAAGTTTAACCGACTTTGTACAAGGTATTATTATGTTTATCGCTCTTGTTCTTGTACCGATTGTAGCGTTTACTGAATTAGGCGGTGTTGGAACAACGTTTGATGTAGTTCGTGACATTGACCCAGCGTACTTAGATTTCTTTAGAGGTACAACGGTTGTTGGAATTATCTCATTCTTAGCTTGGGGTCTTGGCTACTTTGGGCAACCTCACATTATTGTTCGCTTCATGGCTATTTCGTCTATTAAAGAGTTAAAACCAGCTCGCCGAATCGGTATGGGATGGATGATTATTTCCATTATCGGTGCAATGTTTACTGGATTAATTGGTATTGCTTATGTTGACCAAACTGCAACCACATTAGCAAATCCAGAAACAATCTTTATTAAATTCGCACAAGTATTGTTCCATCCATTTATTACAGGGTTCTTACTAGCAGCGATTCTTGCTGCAATCATGAGTACAATTTCGTCTCAGCTACTTGTAACATCAAGTGCTATTACGGAAGACTTTTATAAAGCGTTTTTCCGTCGCAAAGCAACAGATAAAGAACTTGTCTTAGTAGGACGTCTATCTGTACTAGGTGTCGCAATCATTGGTATTCTCTTATCATTAAATCCAAATGATACGATTTTGGGTCTTGTAGGTTATGCATGGGCCGGGTTCGGTTCAGCATTTGGCCCTGCAGTTTTACTAAGTCTATACTGGAAGAAGATGACTCGTTGGGGTGCTCTTGCCGGTATGATTGTTGGGGCTGCTACGGTATTAATTTGGGTAACCGTACCTGGATTAAGCGAAGCACTTTATGAAATGATTCCTGGTTTCGTACTAAGCTTCTTAGCTGTCGTCGTTGTCAGCTTGTTAACAAAAGATCCTTCAACGAAAGTTCAAGGTACTTTCGTTGAAATGGAAGAAACATTAGAAGAAGAAACTAAATAAATCCAAACGAAAGCTCGCAAACATCTTTTTGCGAGCTTTTTATTTTCTATACGTAGCCCAAGCTTTTTCTTCATACGTATATAGATAAGAGCTTATAAGGAGGTTTATAGCATGCATCCATCCATGTTTCCATATAATCACCAGCCCCCACCATCACGTGAAGGAAATGAGCGTGAGCTAAAAGTGATAGGAGAAGGCCATATTACGGCTGTTCCAGATGGCATTTCCATTATTATCGGTGTTCGTACAGAAAACCTAAGCGTACAGCAAGCATTAAAAGAAAACACTACCGTTTCCAATACAATGATTGATGGCTTTCAAAATGCCGGAATTGAACAAAGTGATATTGAGACCGCATCGTTTACTATTAACCCAAAATATGACTACACTGATGGCAAAACGACATTAGTTGGATACGAAGTACAGCATTTATTTGAAGTTCATGTTGCAGATATTAAACAAGCTGGTGAAGTGTACGCTATCTCTGTTGCAAGCGGTGGAAACGTAGCAGAAGATATTCGTTTTTTTGTGAAAGATCCGACACCCTATGAAAAGCAAGCACTTTCTCAAGCCGTTCAGCACGCTGGAGAGAAAGCAACGGCTATTGCAGACACCCTAGGCGTTGTCTTAAACCCTATTCCGCTGGAAGTCACTGAACGGACTCAGCAGCCCCCTGGTGGCTATGTAGTGGCAGCTAAGACACTTGGGTCTGCTCCACCGATTCAAACGCAGTCTCTGACAGTTGTATCAGCTGTAGAAGTGACATACAGGTACTAGAGTATGTGTGCTAAACTAATACGTATATTAATAAAAGGAGTTTATGCATCGTGATATCAGATGAACAATTGTTTAGCGCCTATCAAAAACTTTGGGTAAATCGCTCTTTTTCCAACCAAGATAATCTTTCCGTTAAAGAAAAGTTATCCTATGCTATTCAAAAGGATTTACGTGATGAAATGACGCATCCTCGCGTTCGTAAATCTCCTGAGGTAAAATATGAACTGGCCGTTCAGCGGATTAACAATAGCAGTCTTGCTCATAGCGAACAGCTGGCTTTAATCGACCTGTATACAAAACTACTCAGAAATTGCTAAAAAAGAGGTTGTTTCTATTTAAATCTAGAAACAACCTCTTTTCTTCTATTATTATTTAGTTACGGCTTTTTCTTGAAAAGAAATTAGAGCATTATTAAAATCTTCTTTTAAATCCTCATACTCTTCCAGTCCAACTGATAAGCGTAACAGCGATTCTGTAATGCCTTTTTTCTCTCTCACTTCTTTTGGAATACTAGCGTGAGACATTGTTGCTGGGTGTGTTAAGATGGATTCAACTGCGCCTAAACTTACACCAATCGAAGATAAGCGCACGTTTTTTAATATATGCTGTGCGAGTTCATCATTGTTTAATTTAAACGAAATAATTGCTCCGTATCCGTTTGCCTGCTCAGTAATCAATTCATAATCAGGATGTGTCTTCAGTCCTGGGTAATAAACCGCTTCGACGTCACGTTGCTCTTCAAACCATTTCGCTAGCTCTAAAGCCGTTTGTTGTTGCTGATCTAACCTTACTTTTAATGTTTTAATGCCTCGTAGAAATAAGAAGCAATCCTGTGGCCCTAAAATAGCTCCAAATGCGTTTTGAACAAACTTTACTTCATCAGCAAGCTTTTCATCACTTACAACAACCAATCCACCAATTACATCGCTATGGCCACTAATATACTTTGTCGCACTATGAATGACGATATTTGCCCCTAAATTAATTGGTTGCTGCAAGTAAGGTGTCATAAACGTATTATCAACGATTGTTAACAGGTCATAGCGTTTAGCTAACGCTGCAACGCTTTTAATATCCGTTACCTGTAAGAATGGATTTGATGGGCTTTCAATGTAAATCGCTTTTGTTTGGCTCGAAATGACTTCCTCTACTTCATCTACATTTGTCATGTTGACAAATGTAGTTTTAATACCAAACTTTGAAAATAATCTTGTTAATACGCGATATGTGCCACCATAGATATCGTTTGAAACGATAATTTCATCGCCTGCTTCAAATAAACAAAGAACAGATGATACAGCGGCCATTCCTGATGAAAAAGCAAACCCAGCAGCTCCATTTTCAAGCTGTGCAATCGTATTTTCTAAAGCTTCTCGTGTTGGATTACCTGAACGCGAATAGTCATAGCGCCCACCGTTTGTTTCGTCTTCTAGATTGAAAGTAGACACTTGATAAATGGGAACATTTACCGCTCCAAAATGTCCATCAATACCTGTTTTTGCATGAATTAAATTTGTACCAAATGAGTGTTTATTTGTTGTATGCATCAAATGCCTCCTTTAAGTCTTGAATTAAATCCTCTGCATGTTCAATCCCAACAGATAAGCGTAATAAGCAATTCGTTACGCCAACTCGATTTCGTATTTCTTCTGGAATATCTGCGTGAGTCTGACGAGCTGGGAACGTCATTAAGCTCTCCACACCACCTAGACTTTCAGCAAAGGTAATCACCTTTATATTCTCAAGTAAGACTGGCACAATTTGCGGGTCCGTTACAGCGAAGGAAATCATTCCGCCAAAGCCTCCTGCTTGTTGCTTCATTACGTGATAGCCTGGATGAGATTCAAGACCTGGATAGTACACTTTCTCAACCAGCTCATGTGAAGTCAGCCAATTCGCAATTTTCAGCGCATTTTCATTGTGTTTCTCCATGCGCAAAGCAAGCGTTTTAATACCTCGCAGCAACAACCAGCTATCTTGCGGACCTAAAATTGCACCTGCTGCATTTTGATAAAAGCGAATTTTTTCACCTAGCTCACGACATCGTGCAACGACTAACCCGGCTACTACGTCATTGTGACCACCAATGTATTTACTAGCGCTATGAATAACGATATCCGCTCCAAGAGAAAGAGGTCTTTGATAATAAGGTGACATAAACGTATTATCCACAATTGTTAACAAGTTACTTTCTTTAGCAAGTTCAATTATTCCTTTTAAATCCGTTACGTGCATCATTGGATTTGTCGGTGTTTCAATAAATAACGCTTTCGTATTCTGCTTTAATACTGCTTTAACTTGGTCTAAATGAGCTGTATTTACATACGTTACTTCTACACCTTGTTCTGCAAAAATATCATTTAAAACTCTGTATGTACCACCGTATAAATCTTCAGAGACGATTAAATGATCACCGTTTTTAAACAAAGCAAGTACAGCCATAACTCCTGCCATTCCCGAAGCAAATGCCGCTCCAACTTCGCCTTCTTCTAACGCAGTGATCGCATCTTCTAACGCTGTTCTTGTTGGATTAGCTGTTCTAGCATAGTCATATCCTGTGCTTTCTCCTAAACGGGGGTGTGCAAACGTAGATGCTTGGTAAATAGGTGTTGTAATGGAACCTGTAGCAGGGTCTCGATTGACGCCCGAACGAACAAGTAGTGTTTCAATATGCATAATGTCCTCTCCTCTTTGCAGTAAATAAAAAAAACTCTTCACAGATGGAAGAGCGTTCGCTTAATCACGACTTCTCTCATCTGTTAAAATACAATCGTATTTCACAGGAATTAGCACCGTTCAAACTCACTGACTAACATATGGTTTGATGGTTGCCGGGCTTCGCAGGGCCAGTCCCTCCGCCACTCTGGATAAGAGTTTTATTAAATTAATTATTCATTGTGTATCACTAGTGTTGCATAAATGTTGACGCAATTTTCAGTTTAATGTTTTTTCCTGTTTAGAGCCAAAAAAGTAAATACCTTATTAAAGGTGGCTCCATCCATTTGGAAATTATGTACAATTAGACTTGTGCGACGACGACAATTTATTTTTAAGGAACGGTTTTTCCTTTAATCTTTCGTATCCAGATATGTGCCGGTTTCCATAACGAAGCCCTTAAAAAACGGCTAATCTGTAGCGTTTTTCGCTTACTTTTTGTTTCGATTTGCGCAATTACATTTAGGCAAAAAACAATCAGTGCGATAAACACTTGGTTTTGAATGGCCCATTCACTTTGTCC
>NZ_KQ758651.1:0-47491 GCF_001457055.1 Priestia veravalensis
TTCCATTATAAAGGACTTTTTGTTTGCCTAAAATAATAAAATTGAAGATTTTGAGTCTTTTTAATAGTTAATTTAAATTAATGCAACACTAGTGTTATGGAGATGATATATTAAAGCTGGCGTATTCTTATGTACATAGTAAAGAGATTGCGGAGGATTTAGCTCAAGATATTTTTATTAAGTGTTATAAAAATCTTCACACATACAATGGTAAATCAAAGTTTAAAACATGGCTTTGGCGCATTGCTATCAATCATTGTAAAGATTTTTTGAAAAGTTGGTATAACAACAAAGTCATTATGACTGAAAATCAATATCCCACTTCTTACATAAATAGATCAGGGATAGAAGAAAAGGTTATTCAGAAGCAGGAAGACCAACAATTAATTTCAGCAATCATGCTGCTTCCGGTTAAGTATCGAGAGGTTATTTACCTATATTATTTTGAAGAGAACTCAATTAAAGAAATTGCACTGGTGACTGAAACCGGTACTAATACCATTAAAACAAGGCTTAGACGTGCGAAAGCACTTTTAAAAAATGCACTGGAGGAGAAAAAATGGATAAGCGTTTAAAACAATTAAAACAAAAAGTAAATAAACAAGCGTTTAATAGCTTAAAGTTTACCTCTTTTCATAAGAGGAAAGTGAAAGAAGCCGTCTTACGCCATCAGCATAGTGAAGGTGAAATTCTCGTAGCAATTATGCAATTGCTAGTAAGTGAACAAAATGGGTATGAGCTTTGCAGTTTAATACGCAGCAGAGGAATTTTTCACTTTGAAAATAATGAAGGGGCTCTATACGTCTTATTACACGAATTAGAAAGTCGACGATTAATTGATACAAGATGGTCTACAGAAGAAATTAAGTATTATTACTTAAATCAACAAGGGAAGAAAGCGTTGAAAAAAGCAGAGAAGCGAATGCAATCCAAAAAGTTGAGCTTTCATGAAATTTTAGAGGGGTAACGCTATGATTAATCAGAGAAATACATTTTTACAAACGATAAAAGAACAAATTAAATCAAAAGAGGCTCAAGAATACGTAACAAAAGAACTTCAACATCATTTAAACGAGGCAAAAGATTATTGGAAACAAAAAGGCGTAGATTCAGATGAGGCAGAGCAAAAGGCCATCTTACATATGGGCAACCCTATTGTATTAGGTCAAAAGCTAAATCAGATTCATCGACCTAAAATTGACTGGATTACAATTAGTTTATTAATTACGAGCCTTCTATTAGGTTTTCTACCACTAGTTGCGATAGGCTACGCTCAAGTCAATTACTTTTTAGTGCATAAGTTATTGTTTATGGTCTTTGGCATAGCGCTTGCCATACTTTTGATGCTTATTGATTATAGAAAGTTGATGAATAAGGGGCTGGGATTTTATTTAGTGGGCTGTTTTTTACTTTTATATATTATTTATAGATCTGACTCAGGGGTATTTTCTCTTACTGTAAAAGTAGGACCGCTCACAATTGAAAGCCTAATGGCTCTGCCATTTTTCTATTTAACTTGGGCGTCTTTTTTTCAAAGTCGGCAATTTAAAATTTGGCAATTTATGATTTTATTCACTATAAGCGCTATTTTGTTTAGCATGACGGCGAGCACAACCGCATTCTTTATTTATGGTGTGATGACCTTTTCTATGATTTGGTGGAGCAAGTTTAATAAAATAAAAATCATGTTAGTATTAGGTAGCTTTTTTATGATGATTTTTATTTATATAGGAGTTTCTCTACAGCAAATGAAGGCTTATCAAATCGAAAGCCTATTAGCATTTCTTAATCCTTATGAATTCATTACCGGAAATTCTCTAAGGTTTCAAATCCCACAGGTTCATGAAATGATAAAAAGCTCTGGTTGGTTTGGAACAAAAGAAACAACTGCGTTTATTCCAGAAGCTCACACGAATTTTGTTTTTCTTAGTTTTATTTATCATTACGGCTGGCTATTAGCTCTTATTCTGTTAGGAATTCTTAGTCTCTTGGTGATTCGGATTGTACAAGTAACGGGTAAAATAAACAATTCGTATAGTAAACTGCTATTAGTTGGAGCTGTAAGTGTATATGCAACGCAACTGATTGCAAACGTTGGAATGCTGGTTGGCTTTTTCCCATTAACAAGCATGCCAATGCCTTTTATTAGCTATGGTTTGATGCCCATTGCTCTTAATTCCTTTTTTATTGGAATGGTGTTGAGCGTATATAGACGAAAAGATATAGCAATGAACTAAAGACAAAGAGCTTCTCTTTTCGTTTTTCTACTTTACATAATAAGACTATACGCAACTATAACAGTTATCCAATATATGGACATAGTGAGAGCTCTAAATTAAAATTAACACCAGCAAATCTAGTTACAAGGGGAATAGATATGGCACATACATATAAAATTGAAAAAGCAGTGCTAAGTGATGTAAAGGGGATCATTTCACTGAGAGTTGAACTGTTAAAAGAAGTGAACGAGATTAAAACACAGGAAGAAGAAAAGACAGTGATGGAAGCAACGGAAAGATACCTAAAAGAAGCGATGGAAAAAGGGGAGTTTGTCTCGTTTGTTGCCAAGGATGGAGAAGAGATTGTTAGCGTAAGTGGCTTATCTTTTTTTACGAGACCACCTTATTTAGAAAACTTAAAAGGCAAGGAAGCCTATCTTTTAAACATGTACACGCTCCCTTCTCATCGGAAGCAAGGATTGGCGCGAAGAATCCTTCAAGAATGCATGAAAGAGTGTCAAAAACGCGAAGTGAAAAGAGTGTGGCTACATGCTTCACAAGCGGGAGAGCCGCTGTATAAAAGCATAGGATTTCAGTTTAAAGGTAGTGAAATGGAGTTGGTTTTGCATGAAAATGAAGGAATATCTTAATAAAGCGTTTCCTGAAGTTGAGCTAATCCCAAGCCTTTATTATCAATGGGATCTGAGTATCCATTTTACGCTGGGGCAAAATAGTTATCAATTGACGGATAAGGGTGAAACAAACATAGGTTACTTTGCGAAGGTTTACAATCAAGTACACACAATATTTAATGAGGTTTTCGAAGGGGATGATGAGCTATTTCTTGTGACAAATTTATATAAATATATAGGAGAGAAACAACCTACACGGAAGCTAAACGTCTACAACCGCTATGTTAAAAATAAAAGGTTGTTAACGCATCTTCAAGTTGAGACATACCCGTATCCGTTTGAAATTGAAGAAGGTAAGTATGAAATGCAGCAGTTTTCTTTACGTTGTAAGGTGAGAGACATTAAAGTTAATTCGCTTATAAAAGCTGCTATTCATGAGGACTTTCCCCTAAAGCCAAAGCTTGGTGGCTATCCACCAGGTTATCCAGATGTATTCTTCGTTAATGTGACGAAAAACGTAATGTTATTTATTTACGATGACCGAGGCTGTGAAGTGCTTGGTCTTGATAAACAACAGATGAACAATATCTATAAAAAATATAGGAAATGGGTTGATGAACTCGATCGTGGGAAAATAGAACGTAGCTTACAATAAACAGTAAGGAGCTACAAGCTCCTTACTGTTTCGTTGTTTAAGAACAGCATTCACATTCCGTAGTATCTGCAGCAGGCAAAGCGGATAGATTACCTTTTGGATAGAAAAACTCCCATTCGTTTCCATCAGGGTCTGTTACCCAAAATTTATCCTGTAGGGCGTAGCAGCAGTTTGTGTCCATTTCCTCACGAGCAAAAAAACCTTCTTTTTCTAAGCGGACTTTATGTTCATAGATTTCGCTAGCAGCTTCTATTTGAAATCCAAAGTGATTTATTTGGTTTCCTTTTACTTCATCCCGTACGTTTAGCGTGAAATTTAGCCCAGGTTGATTTAATAAAAACTTCGCATAATCTACTTTTACTTTCACAGGCTTAACTCCAAAAAGCTTTTCATAAAAAATGACTGATTTTTCTAGATTTGTGACGTTTACGCCTACGTGAACATATTTCATAAAATATTCCCCCTAAGAATTTTTTTGAGTTTTTAGCAGAACTAATAGGTTAAGATGAGCAAGAGCTTTCTTTACGAAATAAACAGCAGAGCTCATCCGATAAAAGGTGATTTACTTCTTCATTGTTTAATGCGTAATAGCTCCATGTGCCTTTTGTTTCTTTCGTAATTAGATTAGCGTCTAGAAGAATCTTTAAGTGATAAGACAGCTTAGACTGAGGTATACCAAAAAAATCCGTTAAATCACATACGCAGGTTTGACCGCGCTGACACAGCTCATGCATAATTTCTAATCGTCGTTCATCAGCAAGTGCCTTAAATTTTTGTTCATATTGTTTGAATGAATATGTCATAATAACGCTCCTTAATCAAATTTTTTTGATTTATTGTGTAAATGCAAGGTAGGCTTTTTCAAAGTTAGAATAAGTTGTTTTGCCTCTAAGAAGTGGATCATAGTTGAAGAATCGTTTAAATATAAGCTCTTTAGCTTCATGTGCTTTCATCGTTTGAGTGTTCATAACTAGTTGAAAATAAGAAATAAAGTACTCTACTGAAAGGTTTCCAGAATTGTTTACTCTCACTTGTTCATCACCTTTACTTTCTTCATCAAATTTTCTTGATGAATTAAGCATAGATGGAAATTTCAGATAAATCAAGTTATTTAATCAAATTTTTTTGATTTATTAAAATTGGCTTATGCCTCAAGACGTTCATACTTTTTTATTTACCGCTGATACTAAAAAAGTCTTGAAAATTATTTCAAACAATATTATAGTTCACATAAACATATAAGCAAATTATTATATATTGATTCAGTTGTGAAGGGGAGGTGTCATAATGGAAACTAAAACGGTCGTTGAAATCGAAAAAGCGGCTCAAATTTTAAAGCTGCTCGGTGATAAAACGAGATTATCTATGATGAAGCTGATGGAACATAGTGAGTGCTGTGTATGTGAATTTGTTGATATTTATGGTGCAAGTCAGCCAGCAATCAGCCAGCATCTCCGCAAGCTAAGAGATGTAGGGCTAGTAAGAGAAAGACGAAAAGGACAATGGATTTTCTATTCGCTTAATAAAGAAAGCGAGAATTATCATTTTATACTTAGTATACTCGCGTCGATACCAAGCCAAGATCAACGCTTAAAAGAGTTAGAAGAAAAAGGGCTTCGTATTAATTGTTGTGAGTAATTGGAGGGTAATAAACAGTTAGAATAAATCTATAAATATCTATAAAAAAATATTGATTTTTCATACATTTCATAATATAATAGAATTATCCACTAATTCAAAGGAGAATGAAATGTATGAAAAAATACAGTATTGGTCAATTCGCAAAAGAAATCGGAGTAACAGTTCAGACTTTAAGAAATTGGGATAAGACAAATAAATTAAATCCACAATATACTGCACCTTCTGGACACCGTTATTACTCTCAACAACAACTTGAATATTTTCTTGGTTTACATTCTCCTGAATCAGAATCGAGAATAACTATCGGCTACTGTCGAGTATCTTCTCATAAGCAAAAGGATGATTTGCAGAGACAAGTGGAAAACATGGAATCATACTTACTGTCTCAAGGTAATCCATTTAAGATTGTGAAAGATATAGGTAGTGGCATAAACTACAACAAAAAAGGGTTAAATGATGTTATTGATTTAGTCCTAAATTACAAAGTAGATAGAGTTGTAGTTTTATACAAAGATAGGTTATTACGATTCGGATTTGAACTCTTGGAAAATTTATTTGCTAAATACGGAACAAAGATTGAGGTTATCGACAATACTCCAAAGACAGATGATCAAGAGTTGGTCGAAGATTTAATTCAAATTGTTACTGTATTTAGTTGCAAATTACAAGGGAGACGGGCGAATAAGGCTAAGAAATTAATTAAGGAGTTGAAAGAGAATGATACTAGCAAAGAAGATACGAATTAAACCAACTAAAGAACAAGAAATTCAACTATGGAAATCTACTGGTGTGGCAAGATGGGTATACAATTGGACATTAGCTAGACAACAAGAAAATTATCAACGAGGGTTGAAATTCTTATCTGACAATGTTTTAAGAAAAGAAATCACACAAATTAAAAAACAAGAGGACTTCCAATGGTTGAGTGAAGTATCAAATAATGTAGCTAAACAAGCTGTTAAAGATGCTTGTGATGCATATAAGAGATTCTTTAAAGGTTTGGCGAAACGTCCAAGATTCAAGTCTAAGAAGAAATCTAAACCTTCTTTCTATAATGACAATGTGAAACTTAAAGTAAAAAAGAACACGGTGTTAATTGAAAAAGTAGGATGGGTTGCAACTTCTGAGCAAGTCCCAATGGGAGTGAAATATACTAATCCTAGAGTATCTTTTGACGGAAAGTATTGGTATATCTCTGTTGGAGTAGAGCAAGAACAAGTAAAACAAGAATTAACGAATGAAGTAATTGGAGTAGATTTAGGAGTTAAAGAATTAGCAATTTGCTCGAATGAAATGGTGTTCAAAAACATTAACAAAACAAAAGAAGTGAGAAAGATTGAGAAACGTTTACGTAGGTTACAGCGAAGCGTTTCTCGAAAATATGAGATGAATAAGGAGGGAAACCGATTTGTCAAAACATGTAACATTATAAAAATCGAAAAGCAAATACGAAATCTACACAGACGGTTAGCTAACATTAGAAACAATCACATTCATCAAGCAACAAATACAATAGTGAAAACCAAACCTTGTAAAGTTGTGATGGAAGATTTGAATGTAGTTGGAATGATGAAAAATCGTCATTTAGCTAAAGCAGTAGCCAAACAAAAGATGTATGAATTTCTCCGTCAAATGAAATACAAATGTGAAAAATACGGAATTGAATTTATACAAGTTGGACGTTTCTTCCCATCTTCTAAAACATGTTCGTGCTGTGGACAAATTAAATCAGATTTAAAATTATCTGATAGAGTTTACAAGTGTGACTGCGGATTAGAGATAGATAGAGATATGAATGCTGCGTTAAATTTAGCTAAATATGGAGAATTAGTAGCTTAGTCACTTACAAGACACTACTAATGTGTAGGGTTCGTTGTACCCGAATTAACGCCTGTGGAGTATCATATCAAATGTGAGTAGCTTCGGCAAAAGCAGATACAAAGAAACAGGAAATAAACATTGCTTATAGATTTTTATAGGTTTTTGGCAACGGTTAAAATTTGACATCAGTTGTTTTAGCATCACTGATCTTTTTGGTGACTTTAGTGTTTGTTATCTGGCAGCCAAAGAATTTATCGATTGGCTGGTCGGCGATGGGGGGAGCAGTTATTGCTCTTCTAGTTGGCGTTGTTAACTTCGGTGACGTTTGGGACGTAACGCAAATTGTTTGGAACGCTACGTTAACGTTTATTGCTATTATTATTATCTCATTAATTTTAGATGAAATTGGCTTTTTTGAATGGGCAGCGCTTCACATGGCGCGTGCTGCTGGTGGAAATGGTATTCGTATGTTTGTGTACGTTTCCTTACTTGGAGCGTTAGTTGCTGCATTTTTTGCAAATGACGGTGCGGCCCTTATTTTAACGCCGATTGTACTTGCAATGGTTCGAGCATTGAAGCTCGATGAAAAGATGGTATTTCCGTTTATTATTGCAAGTGGATTTATAGCTGACACAACATCGTTACCGCTTGTGGTAAGTAACTTAGTAAACATCGTGTCTGCTGACTTTTTTGGTATTACGTTCTCAGAATATGCGTCTCGCATGATTATTCCAAATTTCTTTGCACTGTTTGCGAGTATTTTAGTACTGTATTTATATTTCCGAAAAAGCATTCCAAAGCGCTATGATGTAACCCATTTACAGGAGCCAGTAGCAGCGATTAAAGACCAAAAAATGTTTCGTTTATCTTGGTTTGTCTTAGCTCTGCTTCTAGTCGGTTACTTTGTAGGAGAGTTTATAGGCATGCCTGTTTCTATTATTGCAGGTATCATTGCCGTATTCTTCTTGCTTATGGCAAGAACAAGTCCTGCAGTTCAAACAAAAACTGTATTAAAAGGTGCACCTTGGGCAGTTGTCTTTTTCTCAATTGGTATGTACGTAGTTGTGTACGGTCTTCGTAATGCAGGGCTTACTGAAGTGTTAGCAAACGTTATTCAAGCAGTTGCCGACCAAGGATTGTTCGCGGCAACAATCGGTATGGGCTTTATTGCAGCGATTCTATCATCCATTATGAATAATATGCCGACTGTCATGATTGACGCATTAGCTATTGATGCCACTGCGACATCTGTAACCATTCGAGAAGCACTTATTTATGCCAATGTTATTGGATCTGATTTAGGTCCAAAGATTACCCCAATTGGTTCTTTAGCTACTTTATTATGGCTTCACGTTCTTTCAACAAAAGGAGTGAAAATTTCGTGGGGCACGTATTTTAAAACAGGTATTATCTTAACCATCCCAACATTGTTTATTACGCTTGTTGGTTTATATATTTGGTTACTCATACTTTCATAACAGACAAAAAAGGAGATGCTACACATGACAAAAAAAACAATTTACTTCCTATGCACAGGTAACTCTTGCCGTAGCCAAATGGCAGAAGGTTGGGCAAAAAAGTATTTAAGTGATGAATGGAATGTATACAGTGCAGGTCTTGAAGCACATGGGTTAAATCCAAATGCTGTAAAAGCAATGAAAGAAGCAGGTATTGATATTACAAATCAAACATCTGATGTAATTGACCCTGAGATTTTAAACTCTGCAGATTTAGTAGTGACGTTATGTGGTCACGCAGCTGATCACTGTCCAGTGACGCCACCACACGTAAAGCGCGTGCACTGGGGCTTTGATGATCCAGCAAAAGCAGAAGGAACAGAAGACGAAAAATGGGCGTTTTTCCAACGAGTACGTGATGAAATTGGAGCTCGCATCCAACGTTTTGCTGAAACTGGTGAGTGAAAAATAGATAAGTCGAGAGCTAGCCTCTCGACTTTTTATATTTATTGGACAGGAGGAAACTAAGTTTTTGGTCCAAGATTCATATAAATAGTGATACAAATCATATATTTTTAAGGTGTAGAGGATGAACAGTGAAAACTATCAATCCCTTATTTATAATCGCATTTTAATTGGTGGTACGTTAGATGTAAAAGAAATGATACTGGCAAATCCAGTAGATATAATCTATGATTTGGGAGCAGAGGCTCTCGAACATGATGAACCAACACTGCGTGTACCCATGCCTATAGTAGATGATAAAGAGCGACAAGACGAATCAATTGAAAGAGCTATCCGTGCAGTTGTTTCATCATATAAAGAAGGTAAGAAAACCTATTTCCACTGTGCAGGTGGGAGTAATCGTACAGGTACAGTAGCGATGGGTGTATTACTGGCCCTTGGAGAAGCAGAAGCAGGTAGCATAGAAGAAGCAGAGAAAAAAGCGAAAGCTACTAGATCAAAAATTAATATAAAACCTGAAATGAAAGCTTCTCTTCAACGCTTATTTCCTAATGCTTAAAGGCGTTGATAAAATGTTAGGTCAGACGTCGTTTTTACGTGTATAAAGTGTTGAAAGCTACATTCTTTGAGTTTAATAGCAGAAAACGATATACTTGACGAAGTGAAGATTTTTAAGTCAGGGGGAATCATTGTTATGAGTTTTATGCCTAAAGCTATTTTCTTAGATATGGACGGTACGATTTTAAACCGCTCGAATCGAGTAACAATTGAGACAAAAGAAATTATTGATGACCTACGTGCACAAGGAATCTTCGTCTTTATTGCAACAGGAAGAGCTTTTGATGAAATAGCAGAGCTAGTGCCTGAAGGCTTTGAAGTAGATGGATTCATTACATCCAATGGTATGGCAGGACATGTGGGAGGCGAAATGGTCTTTAAGCATTCACTGTCACGCGAATTGGTTGAAAGAGTCATTGAAAAAGCACGGGAAAACCAAGTTTATTACGAATTATTCCCATATGGAGCACCGCGAATGACGCTTCAACAAGACAGAGAATATGTTGAACATGAAGTTCGTGAGCCAAAGCCAGAAAGCGTTGAAATTAATGAATGGCTTTCAAGAAAAAAAGCTATCGGAGAAGAGATTCAGTGGCAAGAGAAAATTGAAGGCAGTGAATTCTCCAAGTTTTATTTCTTTGCTAGAACCTATGAGCATATTAATAAATGGAAAGCGGAGCTTGAAGAGTTAAAGCAAGAGATGGATTTTACAATGTCCATTTCATCGCCTCATAACGTAGAGGTGATGGTTGCGAATGTTAATAAAGCAACTGGAATTCAACAGATGCTCAAACACTTTAACTTACCGCATGAAGATATTTTAGGTATCGGAGACAGTAATAATGACCTGCCAATGTTTAAGTACGTTGGATATGCAGTAGCCATGAAAAATGCCGGTGACCATATTAAAGATATTGTAGATGACGTGACAGAGTATAGCTGTGATGAAAACGGCGTTTATCATTATCTTTCTAGATTTAAAGTGGAAAAAACCAATTCGATTATGCCAAACGCATAATCTAAGAAGTTAACGAGATTCTTTGCTCGTTAGCTTTTTTATGTATGAAAAAAGTTATAAAATCGAAACCTAATATTAATAAAGTCAACGTGGTGGCTAGTCGTTTACTATGTAGTTATGATTATTATTTCTTATTTAGGTTCATTTGGCGGAGAGCTTGGAGTGTTAGGAAACCCTTTAAATCTATTTTTAATTGCTGTTATTTCCTTAATAATTTACTACTGGGCAAAACATTCTGGCTTGCCAAAAGCCATTATTGATGAAGATGATTAACAATAAGCACCCTGATACGTTACGTATCAGGGTGCTTATTTAAATAATTGGTTTGTTCATTTTATAAGTTGGATAGCAGTAATAAGGCGGTCTAGGACCAATTTTTGGCATGGACCACGAATTATTAATGTACACCATTTTTACTTTATCATCTGATTGATTTACTAAAAGCAGCTGTACTTCTTTATTAAACTCATATTTCACTCTGTTCATCTCCTCGTACTAAGAACTTGTTGATTCCCCTCCGTCTACGTGCAAAACTTGCCCTGTAACGAATCTCGAATCATCAGATGCTAAATATACATATGTTGGAGCAAGTTCAAACGGTTGGGCTGCACGTTCGAGTGGATTAAAAGAACCAAATACGGCCACTTGGTCTGAAGAAAAGCTAGCTGGAATAAGAGGTGTCCACGTTCGACCAGGAGCTACGGCGTTCACGCGAATTCCTTTTTTTGCTACGCTTTTAGCTAAAGCGCGCGTAAAGCCAACGTTTGCAGCTTTCGTTGCAGTGTAGTCAATAAGCTGTTTTTCACCTACATAAGCAACAACCGAAGCTGTATTAATAATTGAGCTTCCTTCTTTTAGATGTGGAAGAGCTGCTCGCGTCGTATAGAAATGAGAATAGATGTTGACTTTAAACGTTTCATCAAACTGTTCATCCGTAATATCTACAAGGTCTAGCTGCTGAAATTGAATGCCCACATTATTGCAAAGGATATCAAGCTCACCAAACGTTTCAATTGTTTGGTCAACAATGGCAACGCACTGCTTTTTTTCTCTCAAATCACCAGGCAACAACAAACAGCGCTGACCGAGTTCTTCAACTCGAGATTTCGTTCGATTTGCATCTTCGTGTTCGTTTAGATAGGCAATGGCGACATCAGCGCCTTCCTTTGCAAATGCAATGGCAGCGGCTGCACCAATTCCGCTATCGCCTCCCGTAATTAGCGCAACTTTTCCTTTAAGTTTCCCGCTTCCTTGATAGTTTGGGTTTTCAATAATAGGAAGGGGAACCATTAATTTTTCTACACCCGGTTGACTAAGCTGACGCTGTTCGGGAACATTGATGGGAATTTCTTTAAACTGGGTAATGTTCCCATAGTTTGGGTAAAGGGGATAAGGATCATTTTGCATTTCGCTCTTGAATTTTTCTTGCAATTCTTTAATTTGACGCAGCTGTTCTTGATCTCTCTCGTTCATATAAACCTCCTATAGAACAAATTTACTTCTATAGCATCTCTATGCTCACTTTGATAAACAAATGAAGAGAATATTTTGTAAAAGGGGAGTATTCATAAAAAAAGTAGGAACATAACGCGTGTTATGTTCCTACGTGATAAAGTTATTCTTTCATTTTTAATAACCGTAAACTATTTAAAATAACGAGTAAGGCTGCGCCTGTATCACTTAATACGGCAATCCAAAGCGTCAGCCAACCAGGGAAGATAAAGATTAACGCAATAGCTTTAATGATAATAGAAAACCAAATGTTTTGCTTGATAATCTTTAAAGCTTTGCGGCTAAGTTTTATGGTGTGCGGAAGCTTCTCTAGATTATCAGCCATGAGAACGATATCTGCTGTTTCCATTGCTGTATCGGTGCCAGCTCCACCCATTGCGATGCCGAGGTCAGCGGTAGCAAGAGCAGGAGCATCATTAATTCCATCACCCACCATTGCGGTTTTATAACCTTCAGCCTGCAGCTTTTGAATTGCTTTGACTTTGTCTTCTGGCAAGAGGTTAGCAAAATATCTCTCTACGCCAGCTTCTTTAGCAATAGTTTTAGCAGTTCCTTCATGATCACCTGTTAGCATGACAGTTTGTTTAATACTTGTGTTTTTTAAGTTTTGTAAAGCGGATACAGTTGTGCTACGAATGGTATCTGCTACGCTAATCACACCTAAAAGCTCTTTTTCTGTTCCTACAATAATAATCGTTTTCCCGCTTTCTTCAAAACGCTCAACGTGAGTCTGCAAATTCTCAAAAGTAGTTCCTAGTTCAATGAACAGCTTTTTATTTCCAGCGTAATAATTAGTTCCGTTGATGGTTGCCTGAACACCTTTTCCGGTAATGCTTCTAAAGTTAACTCCGTCTAACGTATCAACGTTTCTTTCATCCGCGTATGTCACAATAGCTTTTGCAATGGGGTGATTAGAATAAGCTTCAAGGGTTTTTATAACAGCAAGTAAGTCTTGTTCAGATTTCAATGCAATTACATCTGAAACAGCTGGTTTTCCTTCTGTTAGTGTGCCGGTTTTATCAAACGCAATAGCGTTTATAGCGCCAGCTTTTTCTAGAAAGGTTCCGCCTTTAATTAACACACCATTTTTTGCGGCGTTGCCAATAGCTGATACAATCGCGACTGGTATGGAAATAACTAAAGCACAAGGGCACGCTACGACTAAAAGCTCAAGTCCTTTATAAAACCACTCACTCCATAGTCCGTCAAAAACGGGAGGGAGAACCATAACGAATAGCGCTAAAATAAAGACAATAGGTGTATAAATAGCGGCAAACTTATCAATAAACGCCTGAGTAGGGGCTTTTTTCTCCTGAGCTTCCTCAACTAGATGAATGATTTTTGAAATCGTTGTATCTTTCACTAGCTTTGTTACTTTAATTTCAAGAGAGCCGTTTTCATTAATTGTGCCAGCATATACGGTATCACCAACCGCTTTATCAACGGGAATAGACTCTCCTGTAATAGGAGCTTGATTAATGCTAGAATCACCTTGGATAATCTCTCCATCTAAAGGAATACGGTCTCCTGGTTTTACGACTAGAACATCACCAAGGGCGACGTCTTCAACCGCTTTTTTGATTAAGGTATTGCCGGTTTTTACCCAAGCATCAGGAGGGGCTAAATTCATCAAGTTACGAATGGAGTTTCTTGTTTGTTCAATTGATCTTGTTTGAAGCATGACGCCTAAAGCAAAGAGCCAAACAACAGTAGCACCTTCTAGCCATTCTCCAATAATTGCTGCTCCGAGTGCAGCAACGGTCATTAAGACATTCATATCGAGTGAACGGCTTTTAATCCCGTAGTATGCACTTTTTGCGGGCTTGTAGCCGCTAATAATCATCGCGATGGCATATAAAACGTTACTTATTAATAATGGAATTCCAAAGAGAGAGCTGGTGAATCCCAATGCAATAAGTACACCAGAAGTAATTACCGGAAGCGTATTTGTTTTTTGAGAAGAAGAAACTGTTCTGCTACTCGTAATCAAGGTAGCCGTATAGCCGGCTTTTGATATTTCACGAATAATCTCTTCTGTAGGGGTGTCGTGCTCTACCTGCGCTTTTCCAGTTGAAAAGTTGACGCGAACATCTTGAACGCCAGATATATTTTTTAAGTGATTCACAATGGTATTTGCGCATGCTGCACAGTCCATTCCTTCAATTAGGTATGTCTTTGAGTTTTGGTGATGAAGAGGTTCAATGTCAAAACCAAGCTTTTCTACCTGACGTATAATTGGAGAGAATGCAGATGAATGAGCAGCGGAAACCTGTAATTTTCCTGTGCTGTAATTTAGGTTTATTTCATGAATGTCATGTAGATTTCGCAAGCTCTTTTCAATGGTAGCAGCACACGATGGACAGTCCATTCCATAGACGCGATACGTTTCAATTTGTCCAGGGTTTTCTAGATTAATAGACTCAGAGGGCTCACTAGTACAACAAGATGAATGCGTATGATGCTTTTGTAAACTGGCGCTGCTTGAACCGCAGCAGGATGCTGTTTGTGTTTCATGCTGTTCTTGGCAACAGCTTTTTTCTCCTTTATAACTTTCTCGATCGGAATGTGCCATTTCTTTCAACTCCTCATAGTATACAAAAAGCTTAGCTCGTTACGGATGAATCGTTCTTAAACATCGTTACAACCAATTGCTTAATGTGCTCATCAGTTAACGAATAAAAAGCAAGCTTACCATCTTTTCGATAGCTCGCAATATCTAAATTGCGTAATAGTCTTAGGTGATGAGAAGCAGTAGCAACCGTACATTCCACAATATTTGCCACGTCACATACGCATAGTTCATCACTTTGACAAAGAGCAAGTACAATTTTTAATCGTGTTTCATCAGCTAATGCCTTGAGTGTTTTTGTGACTGCTTGAATGCTTTCAGTATGAATCGATGGCTTAATTCGATTGACTTTTTCTTCGTTAAAACAATAAATATCACAGCGATCCTTTGCCATAGAAATCTCCCTTCATTCAAATAATCGTTTGAATATAGTATATTACAAAGATAATAAAACGTTCAAACAAATATTTGAATGTAAATAAGATAAGTACACAAAAAAGAGTTTGGGACATAACAAAATGATTGCTTCTAAAAGACGAACACTAGCTGTTCCCATCTCTTTAGTTTGTCTCAACACGTTCGTTCCATTCCACCCTGTTTCCAACATTGTTTTCACAATCAACAAAAAACCTGAATGATTAAAAGTTATGAACTCTCAATCGTTCAGGTATAGTAAGGACTGAACTACTTATGTCTCAGTCTCTTTCACTCTTATCATTTTAGGTTCTTTTTAATGTACTTTACAATCTTGTGAAGCTCTGTTACTGCCGGGCGGCCAAATGGGCTGGTTTGCTGCTGTTGGTATAAAAGCTTGCCATTTTCGTCAACAAGGAAATAAGCAGGTTCACCGTGCGTTCCGTGATCTTCGTATGGAGAATCCTCACTATGATAGTATACGTCGAACGCTTTTAATGCTGTTAAATCCTTGTCTTGTAATATTGGGAACGCCAAATCATTTTTTTCTGCTAGTTCTTGCAAGCTTTCTTGTTGGTCGGTTGAAATTGCTAATAAATGCACGTTTTGTTCATCAAAGAAACCTTTATGCTCTTGAAAATCTTTTAATTCACTTTCACAAACTGGACACCATGCTCCGCGGAAAAATACGATTAAATGCCAGCTTTTATGTTCCTGTTGATGCTGATCAAACGAAAATGTTTCACCTGTAATTGTTGGTAGTGTGAAGGTAGGAATTGTATCTCCTAATTGAAACTTTGCCATTATGAATCTCTCCTTTAATAAAAGTTTGAGTAACTACTTTGTAAGCTATATGTATAGTACCCGGAATCCTAAGATTGTAATCTTAAAAAATAGATATTCCTTTTTATAGAAAGAGATGAAACTTTAGTAAGGTTGAGTTAGGATATAAACGGAGGAATGCATAGAATTCAAACTAATAGTGAAAGGAGAACCCACGATGTACATAACGTATCATACACCAGAAGAACAAGATTTAAGCGAGTTAATGGTCATTGAAAGACTGGGCTTCACTCCTGAAGAAGCGGCAACTGAAAGCGCAATGAAAGAAAGAATCCAAGTTATAGCTGATTCGTTTATCATTGCGAAAGATAAAGAAGGGAAAATTACTGGATACGTCGTAGGCCCAGTCATTCCTACACGTTATTTAACGGATGATTTGTTTGAAAAAACGAATCTAAATCCAAAGGAGGGAGGCTTCCAAAGCGTACTTAGCTTAGTTGTTCATCCGGATTATCGAGGGCAAGGTATTGCTCGTAAACTATTAAATGAGTTAGAAGCTGTGTGCGTGAACCGGAAAAGAGAAGGGATTACGCTTACTTGCTTAGAAGAACTCGTTTCTTTTTATGAAGAAAACGGTTATCGTAATGAAGGGAAATCAAACTCAACACATGCAGGTGAGGTTTGGTTTAATCTCGTAAAAGAAATGTTGTGAAAATAGAGTAGGTTCGAAGTGTGGGTTGTTTTCTATACTAGTAGTACAAATGATTTATGAATATGCAGAAATATTCACAAATATGCTTAGGAAGTATTGACAATACAGTTTTTTCTTCATACAATTGAAAATGATTATCAGAGTCATTCGAGAGGGGACAACACGGTGTTTAAGAAGAAATTTTATTACAGTATTTTTATAAGTATGCTTTTATTATCAGTTTTTTTAACAGCTTGTACTAATAGTGCCAGCGAGGTAAAAAAAGACGATAATATGTTAACGATGGCTTGGCCGAGAGATGTGGGAGAAATGAATCCACACGTATACAATCCGTCCCAATTATTTGCACAATCGATGGTATATGAACCATTAGTAAGTTATCAAGAAGGCGGGAAATTACAGCCTGAGCTTGCTGAATCTTGGGAAATATCTGAAGATGGCAAGAATTATACGTTTCACTTACGTAAAGGCGTGAAATTCTCTGATGGCACTGATTTTAATGCAGAGATTGTGAAAAAGAATTTTGACGCAATTCTTAAAAATAAAGATTTACATAGCTGGTTAGGCTTTATGAACAAAATTGACCAGGTTAATGTAATTGATGACAACACGTTTCAACTATCTTTAACCGAACCTTACTATCCAACAATTCAAGAGCTAGCAGTTGTTCGACCAGTTCGCTTCTTAGGAGAAGCAGGTTTCCCTAAAGACGGAGATACGTCAAAAGGTGTTGAAAAAGAAGTGGGAACAGGGCCTTGGATTTTAGATGAATACAAAAAAGATGAATATGCAATTTATAAGCGAAATGAGAACTATTGGGGAGAGCTTCCAAAAGTTGAGAAAATTAAAGTGAAAGTAATTCCTGATGCAGAAACGAGAGTGCTTGCTTTTGAAAAAGGTGAAGTAGACTTGCTCTACGGTGAAGGCTCAATTAGCTTGGACACGTTTAAACAATTAGAAGCGAATGATACCTATGAAACAAGCATTTCAGAACCTGTTGCAACAAGACAGCTTGTCATGAACACGAAAAAGGAACAGCTTGCAGATGAGCGCGTTCGTCAAGCACTACAGTATGGTTTTAATAAAGCAGCAATGGTTGAAGGCGTGACGTCAGGCGTAGAGGAGAAAGCGGATAATATTTTACCGACGAATTTTCCATATACAAAAAATCTTGACGCCAAACCAGTAGATTATGATGTGAAAAAGGCTGAAGCGTTGTTAGATGAAGCTGGATGGAAGTTACCAAAAGGAAAAGAAGTGCGAGAAAAAGACGGACAGCCACTAGAAGTGGAATTAATGTATGACTCAGCAGAGAACATTCAAAAAACAATGGCTGAAACGCTGCAGGCTGAATGGGCAGCTCTTGGTGTAAAGCTAAACATTGTTGGCGTGGAGTTAGCTGAGCAAGTTCAGCGATTTAAAGGTAATGAGTTTGATATTAACTTCTTTAGTAACTATGGGGCTCCCTATGATCCTCACACATTTGTAAACGTTGTGGCTTCAGACGGTTACGGCTTTAAGGAGGCTATTTCAGCTTACCCTAACAAAGATGAGCTGATTAAACAAATGGTAGAAGTTCCAAAAACAACGGATGAAAAAGAACGACAAGAGTTATATACATCAATTCTAACATCTTTACAAGAGCAAGGGGCGATTGTACCTATCTCTTATATTAAGAAAACAGCAGTCTATCAAAAACAAGTAAAAGACTTTACTTTCCCTGCTAATCGAGATGAACATCCATTTGCAGGTATTAACATTAAACAGTAAGTAGTTAAGAGGTGTGCGTTATGGGCTATTTTATACTAAAACGAATGATGTCAATTGTTCCTGTATTTCTTTTTGTAATGCTTATTACAACTGGAATGATTCATCTTTCGTCTGTTGATCCAGCTGAAGCATATTTGGCAGCAGCCCATATCCAGCCAACAGATGAGATTTTAGAACAAAAAAGACAAGAATTTGGATTAGATCATCCATTTTTTCTTCAATATGTACATGCAATTATCAGGATATGCCAGCTCGACTTCGGCATATCCTATCTTTCAAATCAGCCGGTTTTAGATGAAGTAATGGTCCGCTTGCCAGCTACGCTGCAGCTAGCTTTTGGAAGCTTTGTAATTGCGATCATTGTCAGCGTCCCTTTAGGGTTTATCGCTGGAATAAAGAAGAATAGTGCTGTTGACCATATCAGCCGAGTCATCTCTTTTTTCGGAGCATCTATTCCTACATTTTGGTTAGGATATATTTTAATCTTTTTCTTTTCTGTTAAGCTTGATCTGTTTCCGGTGGAAGGGGTTGGGACTTGGAAGCATCTTGTGTTGCCAGCGATTACCCTTGCTATTCCGCTAATTGCTATGTATACAAGGCTACTGCGTACGAGTGTTCTAGAGAACTTAGAAGAACCCTATGTGTTATTTGCTAGAACACGAGGAATTAGTGAGAGGGTAATTATGACAAAGCACGTCTTACGGATTGCTATTTCTCCAATGATTACGGGACTTGGAATGAACCTTGGTAAGTTGCTTACAGGAACAATCATCGTTGAATCGGTCTTTTCGTGGCCTGGGTTTGGCCGCTATTTTATTGAAGCAATTTTTAATCGAGATATTCCTGTCATTCAATGCTATGTGTTAATTGCGGCTGTTTTATTTATTGTTAGTAGTTTGATTGTGGATTTAATTCAAATGTACATTGATCCTCGGATTTCAAGGAAAGAAGGATAGTAGTGATGAAGTTAGGCATTTATAAACTATTTAAATCTCAAAAGGTAATTGCAATTTGTTCGATTATATTAGGGATTCTTTTTATCACTGCTATATTCGCTCCTTTCATTGCGCCTAATGATCCAATTGCTGTTAATCTAGCTCATAAGCTTCAGTCACCGTCTTTTGAATATCCGCTTGGAACGGACCATCTAGGTCGCTGTACGTTTTCACGTCTTTTATATGGAGCGCGCATTTCATTGGGGTTTGCGACGCTTATTTTCGTTTCATCACTGGTAATAGGGTTATTGGTGGGAGCCTTTTCAGGATATAAAGGTGGTTGGATTGATCAGTTTTTAATGAGGCTATGCGACGGTATTATGGCGTTTCCAAGTCTAATTCTTGTTCTTGGACTTGTTGGTATACTTGGACCAGGACTTTCACAGGTTGTTTTTGCCTTAATCCTTGTGCAGTGGGCTTATTACGCGCGGATGTTTAGAGGAATGGTACTGAGCTTAAAAGAACAAAATTTTATTGCTGCTGCGAAAGTTAGCGGTTCATCACAATGGAAGATTATTCGAAAGCATATCATCCCAAACGTACTGCCTCCACTTGCTGTCATGGGTACACTCGAAATGGGATGGGCCATCATGGATATATCTGCAATGTCTTTTCTTGGACTAGGAGTCCAGCCTCCAACACCAGAGTGGGGCGCAATGATTCATGAAGGGAAATCCTATATTCGAACAAACCCTGAACTAATGCTGTATCCAGGCTTAGCCATCATGCTTGTCGTGGTTACGTTTAATTTATTAGGTGAAGCTTTATCAGAGCGATATGGAAGCAAACGTCAGTTCTAAAAGGAATGAAGAAGTTGGAACATATTTTACAAGTGAAGAATTTACACGTATACAAAAAAGCAGCGAGTGGCCACACTTCTTTGGTTCAAAATATTAATTTAAATCTAAAGCGTGGCGAAGTGCTAGGATTAATAGGAGAAAGTGGCTCAGGAAAAACTGTCACCAGCACAGCAATCCTACAGCTGTTTCAGCAAAAAAACGTACATGTCGATGGGAGTATTCTTCTAAACGGTAAAGAGCTTAACGGACTGGATGAAAAAGAAATGCGTACCGTTCGTGGTAAAGAAATTGCCTTTATCATGCAAAACCCAATGAATGCTTTCACACCGGTTTTTACAATTGGGCATCAATTTGTTGAAACGATTCGCTCTCATACAAAATGGAATAAGAAACAAGCTAGAGAGATGGCTGTGGAAGCGATGAAAGCCGTCAATTTACCTGATCCAGCCAGCATTTTAAAGCAGTATCCTTTTCAGCTAAGTGGGGGCATGCTTCAGCGCGTGATGATTGCTTTTGCGGCTTGTTTAAATCCAGCTGTTATTATTGCAGATGAACCGACAACTGCTCTTGATGTTTATAATCAAAAGAAAGTATTACTTCATTTAAATAATATTCGCGCTGATTATGGGTCAGCTATTTTATTAATTTCGCATGATTTAGGCGTGATTGCTGAAATGGCTGATCAAGTAGCAGTTATGAGAAAAGGTGAAATCGTAGAACAAACAGATGTATTTAAATTATTTGATTATCCAAAGCATGAGTATACGAAGAAGGTTTTACAATCTAGACCCATGTTAAATCTAGATTAATCATTAATTCGTAAAGAGGTGAAGAAATGACTTTATTACAAGTGAATAACGTTAGCCATCGCTATAAAAGCAGGAGTTTTTTTAAAAAAGAAAGCCATTCAAGAGAAGTGCTTTCTGATATCTCATTTTCTATAGAAAAAGGAACATGTCTAGGACTGCTTGGGACAAGTGGAGCCGGTAAAAGTACGTTAGGGAAAGTAATCCTTGGCTTAGAACAGCCTGAGCATGGTGAAGTCTTATTTCAAGGTCAGAATCTTTACAAAGCAGATAAGAAAATTCATCAGCAAATTCGCCGTGATCTTCAAGTGGTGTTTCAAGATTCATATTCTTCGGTTAACCCCCGTTTAACAGCAGAACGCATTATTGCTGAACCGCTAGAAAACTACGAAAGCTTAACGATAGCACAGCAAAAGAAAGCTGTTATCGAACTGTTGGAAAGAGTAGGACTTAGTGAAAATGATTTGAAGAAATATCCTCATCAGTTTAGCGGTGGACAGTTGCAGCGAATTAATATTGCAAGGGCAATTGCATTAAAGCCAAAATTAATTGTATTAGATGAAGCGGTTAGTAGCCTGGATATGGTGACCCAAACATTAATACTAGAGCTATTGCAAGGATTAAAAGAAGACTTCCAGCTATCTTATCTTTTCATTACGCATGATATTAAAGCTGCGTATACAATCAGCGATAGAATTGGAGTATTAGAAAAAGGAAAACTAGTACAACAGTATGATTCAAAACATGAGTTTTTCACTTCGGAACATTCAGCAGTGAAAGAAATGAGAAGCTCGATTCTTGCAGAGCATCCGCGCTTTCGTTCGATTGGAACAAAAGAAAAAGCGTATGCCCATGCGTAAAAAAGCCTTGGTTTTTATAATCAAGGCTATTATCTTTGAAAAAAGGAGCGTGGCTTATTGAATTATCGTACATATCTTGCTTTAGCAATTCCACTCACCATTTCAACGATGACGACACCCTTATTAGGAGCTGTCGACACGGCCGTGGTTGGACGACTTTCAGATCCAGCGTATATTGGCGGTGTAGCAGTTGGAGCACTTATTTTTAATACATTATATTGGCTGTTTGGTTTTTTGCGCGTTAGCACATCTGCTTTTGCAGCACAAGCTAATGGAGCCAACAGTTCTGAGCAAGGAATCCTTGCGTTGTCCCGTCCATTTTTAATCGCTCTAGCGGTTGGACTTATTTTTATTCTGCTACAGGTACCGATTCAGCGTGCAGCTTTGGCAATTGTGTCTCCAGATGCAGCCGTAAGTCGATTCGCTGTTGAATATTTTACAATTCGCATATGGGGAGCACCCTTTACATTAATGAATTATGTGATTTTAGGCTGGCTGATGGGAATGGCTAAGATTAAGCAATCTCTCTCATTGCAAATTATAACGAACGTATTAAACATGACGCTTGCCATTCTATTCGTAGAGGTCTTTTCTTTTGGAGTAAAAGGCGTCGCAGCTTCTACATTAATAGCGGAAGTCACAGCATTTATTTTAGGATTATTCATTGTTTCTAAAGCATCTCCGTTTAAGTGGAAAACACCTTCAATAGGTGTTCTATTCGATACAGCATCCGTTAAAAAAATGTTTAACGTGAATAAAGATTTATTCATACGTACGATTTGCTTGTTAGTTGTTATTAACCTATTTACAGCTAAAGGAGCTTCGTTCGGCACAGAATTTTTAGCAGCTAACGCGGTGCTATTTCAAATTCACTATATTATGGCTTACTTCTTTGATGGCTTTGCGAATGCTTCAAGTATTCTTGTTGGAAAAGCAGTGGGGTCTCAGGATCGAAGTTTGTATATCCAAACTTTATCTCTATCGAGGAAGTGGGCCGTCATTGTAGCTTTTGTAATAGCCGGGGTATACACAGCTTTCTTAGAACCAATCATTAAGCTTTTTACAACGTTACCTAGCGTTATTACGCTTGCTACTGAGTATGGAGTGTGGCTCATTTTATATCCGTTTGTAGCTTGTTTAGGGCTTGTCATGTACGGCCCATTCACCGGAGCAACCTATATTGCACCGATTCGAAACTCAATGCTTTATGCGATGCTTTTATACATCGTTGCACAGGTAGTAGCGACGCCGATATGGCATAATCACGGGCTTTGGCTAGCATTTACTTTATATACGGTTGGAAGGTCGGTATTTTTAGTTATGTATCTTCCTAGCTTAAATAGACGATTTTTAAGTCAACAGAACGCAGCTTAATAAATGTTTCAAAGGGTAGAAAATTGGAAAGAAATACGTGCATCAGTTATTCTGTAAATAGAATAACTGATAGGAGGCAATATAGATGATTACAGAACAGGATATAAAGCACCTTAAGCGCTGTGTGGAATTGGCTGAAAGCGCGCTTGAAGAAGGAAACCAGCCATTTGGTTCTATTCTAGTTTCAGAAGATGGCAACGTGCTTTTTGAAGACTATAACCGTATTTCAAGCGGTGACGATACGCAGCACCCTGAATTCTCAATCGCCCGCTATGCAGCCGAGCACTTATCAAAAGAAGAGCGAGCGCGTGCAATTGTTTATACATCAGGTGAACACTGTCCCATGTGCTCAGCTGCGCACGGTTGGGTTGGGTTAGGGAAAATTATCTATGCAAGTTCATCGAACCAGCTAGCCCAGTGGCTGCACGAGCTAAACGTTGCTCCGTCACCTGTGCGTAACCTATCGATTGAAGAAGTGGTGAAGGGTATTGAAGTAGAAGGACCTGTCCCTGAATTAGCTGAGGAAGTTCGGAAGTTGCATGTGAGGCTTCATAAGAAATAATGAGAGTAAACCTGCTGAAGATGATCAGCAGGTTTTTTATTGTATATGCTGTTTCAATTAATCTTAAATTTTCGTACAATAAAAAATAGTAAGATAAAAAAGGAGAAGGTTATGTTAAAACCTATTGGTAAACACATTTATTATTTAGATCATCAGCCTGATACGGACCGACCTTTGCTAGCAGCTGTTGTTGGGGAGAAGCACTGTCTAATGATTGATAGCGGTAATTCACCTGCTCATGCTGAACTGTTCCAAGTGGAGCTTCAAAACGTTACGGAAAAAAAGATTGATATTGTCGCGCTTACTCATTGGCACTGGGACCATACGTTTGGACTACAAGCTATTGATGCTGTAAGCGTTGCACATGATTTAACAAAAGCTAGATTAAAAGAATATCAGTCGTTTGCATGGGATAACGAGGCGCTAGATCAACGAGTGAGAGATGGAATTGAAATTGAATTTTGTCAGGAGATGATAAAAAAAGAGCTGCCTGACCGCTCTAATTTACATATTCAAACACCTGTTATTACATTTGATAAAAGCTTAGAAGTTGATTTAGGGGGCATAAGCTGCCGAATCGAGCATATTGGAGGCGACCATGCAGAAGACTCCTCAGTCATCTACATTCCAGAAGAAAAAATGGTGTTTTTAGGCGATTGTTTAAGCCCTGACTTTTATAGCGGAAGCTGGAGCTATGATTCTAGTAAGTTAGAAAAGGTTATCGAACAAGTACGCTCTTACAATGCAAACTGGTATGCAACATCTCATGATCATGTAGAAACAAAAGCTGAGCTCTTTAAATATCTCGACCAGCTACAGCAGCTATCCAAAATTGCTGAAGATTATCTGTCTGAACAAGAAATGCTTACTAAGTTTAAGGAAGAGGTACATAGAAGTCCTAATGAAGAAGAAAAAGAGCTACTGGACTATTTTCTACAAGGTAACCGAAAGAAGGAAAAGCAATGAAAGTATTAGAACTTAATCAACATGATTTGGAATTAATTGAAGCGGCTAAGCAAAAGATTACGGCACTGTATGAAGATGATAAGCATCATGTAGGAGCAGCTATTCGCTTAGCAACAGGTGAGATTATCTCTACTGTTCATATTGAAGCGTACATTGGCAGAGTGACCGTTTGTGCAGAGGCCATCGCTATTGGAAGTGCCGTTTCAAATGGGTATAAAAGCTTTGATACGATTGTAGCTGTAAGGCACCCTTATAGTGATGAAGAAGATCGAACCATTCGAGTGGTGAGCCCATGTGGAATGTGTCGCGAGCTTATTTCAGACTATGCACCAAACTGCTACGTGATATTGGAAGTAGACGGTAAATTAGTGAAAACGACAATTGGAGAGTTACTTCCTCTTAAGTATACAAGAAGATAAAAGAAGTAATGATTAATGCTCGGAAAGTCTGCTAAGGAAAAGTAGGCTTTTTTTAATGAAGAGGTTACTTTTTAGTGACTATATTACTTGGAAGTACGTACTTTTTTTTATCTCTTTATACGCGTCATAATGAATACATATCTAATGAATGTGATTGTTTATAAAAGCTTATAAATGGTTAATTTACAGAATATAATCGTAAAAGGAGATGCAAACAATGAAAGAAATACTAAAAGGTAAGCTTGGATTCGGTACAGCTCCACTTGGGAACATGTACAGAAACATTCCAGAAGAAGAAGCCATAGCTACAGTAGATGCTGCATGGGAAAATGGAATTCGCTATTTTGATTCAGCACCTTTTTACG
Source organism: Priestia veravalensis (assembly GCF_001457055.1). NCBI lineage: Bacteria > Bacillati > Bacillota > Bacilli > Caryophanales > Bacillaceae > Priestia > Priestia veravalensis. The sequence goes on from NZ_KQ758651.1 coordinate 25,374, forward strand.
GAGCAGGATTAGCAGAAATTCTACTGGGAAAAGCACTATCACATCGAAATCGAGATGAGTATGTCTTAAGTACAAAAGTTGGACGAGTCATCTTAGACGAGTTAGAAGATCCTTCAGCTCGTGATTTTGGTGAAAAGGGTGGCCTGTTTGAATTTGGAAGGAAAAATAAAATTATTAACGACTATAGTGCAGATGCAACGCTCCGTTCCATTGAACAAAGTCTAGAACGTTTAAAGACTGATCGTATCGACTTTGTTTATATTCACGACGTAGCGCAAGATTTTTACGGAGACGAATGGCTAGCTCAATTTGAATCAGCAAGAACAGGGGCTTTTCGAGTGCTGACTCAGCTTCGTGAAGAAGGGGTTATTAAAGGTTGGGGGCTTGGTGTCAACCGTGTCGAGCCGATTGAAATAATGCTTGAATTAGAAGAAGCAAAACCAGACGTATCGCTTTTAGCTGGGCGCTACACGCTTTTAGACCACGAACGTGCACTAGAACGGGTAATGCCATCAGCAGTAAAACACAACATGGCTATTGTAGTAGGGGGGCCATATAGTTCCGGAGTTCTTGCAGGTGGCACACATTTTGAATACCAACCAGCATCACCGGAGATTATAGCCAAAGTTGAAAAGATGAAAGCAATTGCTGAGCGTCATCATATTACCATTAAGTCTGCTGCTTTACAGTTTGCACTTGCAAACCCTGCAGTGTCGGCTGTTATCCCAGGAGCTAGCCGACCTGAGCGTATTTTAGAAGATAAAGAAGCATTAAATACAGCAATTCCAGCCGCTTTCTGGGAAGAAATGCGTAAAGAAAATCTTGTGGCACCACATGTACCACTACCGGCTAACTAAGTGAAAAAAACCTCATTTTTCTACTTGTGTAGAGATGAGGTTTTTTTATTTGATAGGGTGCTAATCACTCCAACATACTCTTAAAAGCATTTATATGATAAAATAATACAATTGAGCAACGCTATTTTAATGAATTAAAGATATAAGGTGATTAACTAAATGAAGGTAATTATTGCAGAAAAACCAGATCAAGGGCTAAAGCTAGCGTCGCCTTTTTCGTTTAAAAAGCGGGACGGCTATGTGGAGATTGCCCCGAATCAGTTGTTTCCAGAAGGAGCATATTTAACGTGGGCAATTGGACATTTATGTGAGCTTGTACCACCCGAAGAGTACGATCAAAAGTGGAAAAAATGGTCGCTTGATACGCTCCCGATTGTGCCCACGCAGTTTCAACATCGCGTAACGAAGTCAAAGTGGAAGCAGTTTTCAATTATTAAAGATTTACTACATAGACAAGAAGTGAATGAAGTTATTATCGCAGGTGATGCTGAGCGTGAAGGGGAGGCAATCATTCGAATCATCCTAACGCTTTGTAAAAACAGCAAGCCGATGAAGCGCCTTTGGATTTCTTCGCTAACGCCAAAAGCAGTGATAAACGGTTTTGAAAACCTGTTAGAAGAACAAGAAACAAGAGATATTTATTACGAAGCGTTAAGCCGAGCGTGTGCGGATTGGTTAATCGGAATGAACGCTTCTAGAGCATACACGCTCTTGCTTCAGAAAAAAGGAATTTCAGACGTTTTTTCGACAGGACGAGTGCAGACGCCCACGCTTGCTTTGATCGTTAAGCGCGAGCATGAAATTGAAAATTTTAAGTCTGAACCGTTTTGGGAAGTGCTGGCTACGTTTAATATGGACAACAAAATATATCACGGTAAGTGGCATAAAGACGGTGATTCTCGCTTAACTGATGAGCAGATGGCCCATAAAATTATGCAGTTTTGTAAAGGGAAAAATGCGGTTATTGATTCCATTGAAAAGGAGCGCAAAGAGTTTCAAGCACCGTTTTTATTCAACCTTTCCTCATTACAAGCAACAGCTAATAAAATGTTCAAATACTCACCGCAAAAAACGCTTGAAATTGCGCAAAAGCTTTATGTGAAAGGGATTATCTCTTATCCAAGATCTGATTCGAGCTATGTGACAAAAGAAGAAGCGGGAATGTTTCCAGATACGCTTGCAAAGATTAGTGAGCTTGGTGCATTTAAGGAATTTTTCCCTCTTCCTATTGAGTCCATTATGAATAATAAACGGTATGTAAACGAAAAGAAAGTAACGGATCACTATGCCATTATTCCGACAGAGCAGGTGACAGATCCAGCTAAAATGTCAGGGGAAGAATCCAACATTTATACGCTCATTGTCAAAAGATTAATTGCAGCACACTATAAGCAATCCATTTTCGACTATACGACCATTCACACGCTCGTCGAAGGACGGGCAACGTTTATTTCAAAAGGAAAAGAGCAAATCCAAGAAGGCTGGCGCAAAGTTATTTATGGGAAGCAAAAAGAAAAAGACGCAGATGAGGATGAGCAAGACCTTCCTTCACTAGAGGAAAAAGAAGAAGGAATTGTTCAGGATGTAAAGGTGAAAAACGGAAAAACACAGCCTCCAAAGCGCTACACGGAAGGTCAGCTTATCACGCTAATGAAAACAGCTGGAAAGCATTTAGATGACAACGAGCTTGTGAAGGTGTTAACCAAAACGCAGGGGCTAGGGACAGAAGCCACACGTGCAGGAATTATTAGCGTTCTTCGCGATCGCAAGTATATCGAAGTGAAGAAGAATCAGGTGTTTGCCACGAATAAAGGAAAAGTACTAATTCAATCAATTGGACCAAGTATTCTTGCATCACCTGAAATGACGGCCAAGTGGGAGCAGCGTCTTCATGAAATTGGTCAAGGAAAAGCATCTTCTCAAGAGTTTATGGAACAAGCGAAGAAGCTTTCTCTTAAGTTAATTGAAGATGCAAAGGAACAAAGCAACCATTGGTCATTTGACGGATTTGATCTCAGTGAGTTCAAGCAAACAAGAGGTAAAAAAGGTGGAAAAGGTAAGACGACTGGAACAAAAGTAGGAAGCTGTAAAAAATGTGATGGTGACATCGTTGACAAAGGAACGTTTTATGGCTGTTCTAATTACCAAAGTAATCAGTGCAATTTTACATTTTCAAAAAAAATTCTTGGGAAAACGATCTCGCAAGCCAATGCGAAAAAGCTGTTAAAAGACGGGCAAACGAACCTCATAAAAGGCTTTAAAAAAGGAGACAAGATCTTTGACGCGAAGCTTGAGTTAAAAGGAGATAAGACTCAGTTTTTGTTTGAAAAATAAAGAGTAGCTACACAATCAGTCACTAGACTTGTTGTGTAGCTACTTTAATTAATATAAGATTTGAGATCCATTCTCATAGCCTTGCTCAACTGCAACCTTAACTGTTTCTGAAGTACATGTATGAGTTTTAACCTGCTAGTTTCTAGCTCCATTTTAAGTTCTCCTTTTTATGACGTTTATTCTAATCTTTCCATTTCTTTTAGAAGTCTGTCATACCGGGCATCTCTTTCTTCCACTTCTTTCTTCAGATAAGATTCCTTTTCTTCATCAATTACAATATAGCTCGAGTCTGTACTAAACACATACGTTTTACCGTTTTCTGTCTTGTAGCCTATTATATTATCTAAAATGGTTGTACCGCTGTTCTTTTCATAAAGATTATAAGAGGTTGGAGGCCTTCCAATTATGTATTTATTATCAGCAAAACCTACGACATCATCTCTTCCTAAGCCAACAGCAGCACTAATAACGAGCAGAGTAGTACCAATTGCACCTAAGGTAAGAATAATCCCTAAAATAGATAAACCTACTACAACTACCGAGCTGATTAATTTCTTCATTCTTTAATCACCTTTAATATAGTTTGTTGTTATTTACTTAATTGTATAAAAAAGGTATATTGGTGTACAGCAATAAATTATTTATTTATAGATTGCTTCATTGGAAGCAGTACTACGAATCTACTTAAGTAGTTAGCTTAGCAAAACATGATTCTCAACAGATAAAACATGTATGGAAAGATGAATGAATTACTCAAAAAAGCCTGCATCCAACGCTAAGGTGAAGGCTTTCATTACAATTCACGCGCAATAAATCGATCAATGATATGGACCGCTTCTCTAGCACCGCCACACTCTTGAAAGCTTCGGTTAATGGTTTGAATACCTTCTTTGTATTGCTCATTAGCAAGCACTTCGTTTACCGCTTTTTTGAGCGTGTTTGAATTGACGTGCTCTTTTTGCAATCTGTATCCCGCTTCTAGTTCTGTTAAGCGCTGGGCGACCATCGGCTGGTCTTTATCATGCGGGATGACCACCATCGGAACGTTAAAATGAATAGCTTCATTTACGCTGTTCATGCCTCCGTGCGTAATAAACACATCTGCGTGCTCAAGGACCTTGAGCTGAGGCACGTAAGCGGAAATGATAAAGTTTTCAGGTGCTTCTTTAATTTGATTCATGTCAGCTCGTTCACCTGCAGCGATGACAACTTTACCATCGAAGTTTGCAAAGGCATCAATGCACATGTTAAAAAACTCTTCAGTGTGATCAAGTACGGTTCCCATTGAGATAAACAGAACTTGTTCGTTCTTTAACATGTCAATAGGAAAGTTATCCTTATCAGCACGATTAGAAAAAGTCGGACCGATGAAGACCTTCGATTCATCAAATTGCTCATTGTTAGGCTGGAAATATGAGCTCGTAAACACAAATGTTAAATCAGCAGAATTGTTCATAAACTGCTGGATATTTTCTGGTTCCACACCGTACTGCGTCTTCATTTTTTCAAGAAGATTTAGCGCTTCTTCATTTGGTTGTAAGTGAGATAGAGGCATGTTTTTGTGAAATTCCTCTGGAAATAAAAAGGAGGCTGATGAGCACACGCCAGGAATTTGTAAGTAGTCTCTTACAAGCTGGCCAGCACCAAATTTTTCGTAAAATACAAGATCAAATGTAAATGTCTCAGATAACTTCTTTGTCACTTCTAACGTATCCATGGAGTTTTGAATATTCACGTTTAAAAAGGTATGTAACCCTTGTGTTGAATACGTATCAATTTGCAGTTTGCTTAATAAATCAGGCTGAAGGTGGACGGTTGCTCCTGCACCTTCTAAGCGTTCCTTGAATTTTCCAGCTGTAATATAGTGGACGCTATCACCTCTTTCTGTAAAAGCTTTTACAATACCAATAGTAGGATTGACATGTCCTTCTGCAGGGAAATTAACCATTAAAATGTTTGCCACTTAAACCACGGCTCCTTATCTATATACTTAAAATCTATTAGATGATGATTTTAAGCAAATGTAATAAGCTCCCCATTCATAAATAAATGGTAGGCAATGGAAACATTTTTATCATACTTTTTGAAAGGGTGCAATAAATATGGTTGTTATGGTAACGGTATCCAGTATAAATGATTTGTTTGGCATAGGAAAAATGAGTCAATAGTAATAGTTTAAGTGAAAGAAGTGGGTATAATAAAGAAAAAGTAAAGTTTAAGAAATTACAAACATTAAACTTGTATGATAATCCTATAAATGGTATATTTCTTTAGGCTGAGGACATTACTTATATACTGTTATGTACTTATAAAAAGATAGTAAGAGGGAGGAATTAACTATGAGTAACCAGCAGGCTGCACAAACTCCTAACGTAAAAGCTTTGCCGATTATTGCTTCGTTTCTAATCGCTGGGTTCATCGGACTATTCAGTGAAACAGCTTTAAACATGGCTCTTCGTGACTTAATTATTGGCTTTGGTATTCATGAGACAACAGCACAGTGGCTTACAACAGGATACTTATTAACGCTTGGTATTTTAGTACCAATTTCAGGCTTCATTCTTCAATGGTTTACAACAAGACAGCTATTTATTGCGTCGCTTATCTTTTCCATTATTGGAACGTTTATCGCCGCAATCGCACCAACATTTAGTGTATTAATGATTGCTCGCGTGGTGCAAGCCATTGGAACAGCTCTTCTTTTACCCCTAATGTTTAATACCATTTTGGTCATTATTTCGCCTCATAAACGCGGAAGAGCGATGGGGATTATCGGTCTTGTGATTATGTTTGCACCAGCGGTTGGTCCAACAGTATCAGGTCTGATTTTAAAAACACTTACGTGGCACTGGATTTTCTGGATTTCGCTGCCATTACTACTTGTGGCTTTGGTGTTTGGATCATTTTTTATGCAAAACATTACAACACCAACAAAGCCAAAAATTGATATCTTGTCCATTATTCTTTCAACAATTGGCTTTGGTGGCATTGTGTACGGCTTTAGCAGCGCTGGAGAAGGCGGTGGCTGGGGAAGTACCGAAGTGATTATTGCCCTTGTAGTTGGGATTTTAGGTTTGATAGTCTTTTCAATTCGTCAAGTGAAAATGAAAGAACCAATGCTTGATTTAACAGCATTTAAGTACCCAATGTTTGTTATTGGGCTTCTCTTAATTTTAGTTTCGATGATGGTTATTTTGTCATCCATGATGATTTTACCGTTATACTTACAAACATCATTAGCTCTATCAACATTTGCAGCCGGATTAATGCTTCTTCCAGGAGGAATTGTGAACGGACTTCTTTCACCTGTAATGGGTGGACTATTCGACCGTTTTGGCCCTAAGTGGTTAGTTATTCCTGGTCTTATTATTGTAGTAGCGACAATGTTTGGCTTTTCAACGATTTCACTTGAAACGTCAACAGCGCTTATTGTTGCTTTGCATATTGCCCTTATGATTGGCGTTTCCATGATTATGATGCCGGCTCAAACAAATGGTTTAAACGAGCTGCCACCAGAGCTTTATCCACACGGTACAGCAATTATGAATACGCTGCAGCAAGTAGCAGGTGCAGTAGGAACAGCGGTTGCAATTTCAATTTTATCGTCAGGTTCTAGAAGTTTTATGGAATCTGTATCAGACCCAACAGATCCATTAAATGCAGTGCTTGCGTTTACCAATGGTGTTCAAAACGCTTTTATCTTTGGTGCGATCGTCGCTGTTGTTGGCTTGATTATTTCGTTCTTTATTAAGCGAATTATTGTAGATAATCAAGAGCAAGCACATTAACATGATGAAAAGAGTAGTTCAAAATCGAACTGCTCTTTTTTATTTGTATAAAAGTAAAAAATAAATAAAATTCAAGTATATGTAAAGGCGGGGTTACATGTCCAAAAAATAATCAATATAATACTGCTGGTTTCCATATCAGCTTACTCACTACTACATCTAATTCTCCAAGAGAAAGTCCAGTGAACGAAACAGGTAAAGCTGAAGAAGAGGTAAAAGTCACTACAATTGTTTCGAAAGAAGAAAAAGTCAAGGAAGAGTTAAAGGTTTGAAAATAGAAAACAAAATGAAATTAAGATTTTTTTATTATTTACAAGAAGGTTTGAAAGAGGCAAGAACAAGAGAATTTAGATAAGAAATGAAAAGGAAGCTGGGTTTAATGGCCTAGCTTCCTTTATTTGTGAAAAGAAAATGAAGTTTTGTATTGCCAGCTACTAATCGAAACGTTCTTCTTGGATTATTTATCGCTACAGCAGATTTAGGTGTTTCATTGGGCAGTGTGGTTATGGGACCCGTTGCGGATGCTTTATCCTATCCGGTCATGTACACGGTTTGTGCAGGATTAGGTGCTTTAATGATTCTATTTTCTTATGACAAGCGTAACCAATTTGTTAATTAAATACGCTTATTCCATAGAGTGTGATATGTTATACATATTGATTTGGTAAGTTTTTACCATCTTTTTCAGCTAAGGTGTATAAAATGACGAATCTTTTCAATACTGTTACAGATATGTAAAATTGATCGAATTACTTTCTTTTTAGAAGCATGTTCGATACAATGCCCTCAAGATGTTTTCTAAACGAAAGCAATTCTTTGAAAAGACGAAAGGAGCTCTATTAGCTATGAAGAAATTGAAATACCCTTTCATCATTGGACTACTTTCCGTAGCCCTTGCAGCATGTGGCTCAAACGATGCTAGCGACAGTGCTGATAAAAAAGAAGATTCGAAAACAGCTCAAACGGAAGAGCAGCAGGAACAAACAAAAGAACAAGAAAAGCAAATGAAAGAAATGCAGGAGAAATTAGAAAAGCAGCAGGTAGATGAAAAGAAAACCGTAGCGCTTGTAAATGACGAAAAGATTTTAGGATCTGAATATAACCAAGTGCTTCAAACATCTCAAATGCAAATGCAGCAAATGGGGCAAGACCCAACAACAAAAGATGCAGCTAAGCAGGTTAAAAATCAAACAATCGATAGCTTAGTAGGACAAACGCTGCTCATTCAAGATGCAACGGAAAAGGGTTATAAAGCATCAGAAGACGAAATTAATAAGCAAATTGAAGATGCTAAGAAGCAGTATGATTCTGAAAAAGAATTTAACAAGGTATTAAAGCAAGCAGGTCTTAATATGGATCAATTAAAAGAACAGCTGGGTGAAAGCATTCAGTACAATAAATATGTAGAAAAAGAAATTAAGGCTGAAGAAGTAACAGATAAAGAAGTAAAAGAGTACTATGACCAATATGCGAAGCAAGCAGAAAGTGCAGGGTCAGAGCAACAGCAGCAACTTCCAAAATATGAAGAAATAAAAGATCAAATCAAAGGCCAGCTTGAACAACAGAAGAAGCAAGAAAAAGTAGGCGAACAAGTTGAAAAGCTGAAAAAAGAAGCAAAAGTTGATGTGAAAATTTAACCTAAAGTAATGCAAAGAGACTGAGACATAAGTAGTTCAGCCTCTACTATACCTGAACGATTGAGAGTTCATAACTTTTAATTGTTCAGGTTTTTTGGTTGATTGTGAAAACAATGTTGGAAACAAGGTGGAATGGAGCGTAGGGCACTCGACTCCTGCAGGAAAGAGAGGGAAAACGGAGATCTCGCAGCGCAGCGAGGAAGCTCAGGTTCCTCCCCGCGGAAAGCGAGTGGCCGTAGCGCAATGGAACGAATGCGTTGAGATAAACTAAAGAGATGGGAACAGCTATTGTTCGTCTTTTAGAAGCAATCATTTTGTTATGTCCCAAACTCTTTGATTAATTGGAAAAAAGGGTAAAAAACACGTTATAATAAAAAGAGCCTTAAAATAGGAGTAGATAAAAACGATGAAAAAACAGGTTCTTGCATTCATAGGGTTAATAAGCTTTATTATGATTTTAATAGGGTGCTCAAGTCAGCAAAGTGAAGATAACAAAGGGTACGTAATCCAAGGTCGCATCATGGAAGTGAAAGAGGATGAAATTTTAGTTGCGAACGTCATTCCTAGGGACGTAGCGCTTAATTATACGACAAACGAAGTATTAGGTGATGATACCATTCAGCCTATTTACTTAAAGGTGCCTGATTCATCTGTTACCTACAAAAAAGGTCAACTAGTGAAAGCATGGTTAAAGAAAGGTGAAAGCGTCAAGTACACAGTCCCAGCAAAAGGGAATGCGGAAGAAATTCAAGTGATTAAAGAAGGTAATTAACAGCCAGGTAAAGTGGAAAGCACGTGATCCGCTTTGCCTGGCTGTTTTGTGAGAAGCTGGAAACAGAAGTGAGGATACCAAAAAGTGAATTGACATAAAAGGAAATTATCACTATAATAGTTTTAGTTCATATAATTTGTATACTAATTATTTTTATGGAAATTAACATGATAATTGTTTAAAGGAAAGGAAGGAATGAAATGAGTAAGTCAAAGCTATGGACGAAAGATTTTGTAGCCGTCTCGATGACGAGCTTTTTTATTTTTGTTGTTTTTTATATGATGACAGTTACGCTTCCTTTATATGCTACAGACATTTTACAAGCAGATAAAGGTAGTTTAGGACTTATTGTTACAGTGTTTTTAATTTCAGCTATTATTTTTCGCCCGCTCTCTGGAAAATGGATGATTACCTTTGGTCAAAAGAGAATTCTAGTCATTGGAGCGGTGCTTTTTTTAATTGGTTCGGTTTTATATAGTCAAATCAATTCACTTTCAAGTTTGCTGCTGCTTCGCGTATTGCACGGAATTGGGTTTGGAATGGCAACAACAGCTACTGGGGGAATTGTAGCAAACGTTATTCCTGATGATCGTCGTGGAGAAGGAATGGGCTACTTTGCTACATTTATGAACCTAGCGATGGTAATTGGACCGTTTATGGGATTAACACTAATCGAAGCATCTGGGCATTCAGCCGTTTTTACAGTAGCAATTGTAGCATCAGTGTTAGGGTTATTATGTAGCCTGGTACTAAAAGTTCCAACGCTAAAAATAGTGAAAAACTCTACAGAAGTGAAGGTATCTTTCCTAGCAAGCCTATTTGAATTCAAAGCACTTCCGATTGCATTAGCTGGCTTTGTGCTTTCATTTGCGTACGCAAGCATTATTTCGTTTGTGTCTGTCTTTGCTAAAGAGATGAACTTCACAAGCGTAGCAAGCTATTTCTTTGTTGTGTATGCGGTTTGTTTATTATTGTCTCGTCCATTTACAGGAAAATGGTTTGACCGCTATGGTGAGAACTTCGTTGTTTATCCAGCCATTCTACTGTTTACAATCGGTGTATTTCTTATCAGTCAAGCGTCTTCAGGGACGACTTTCCTACTAGCTGGTGGCTTGATTGGAATTGGGTTTGGAACGTTAACATCAAGCTTACAATCTATTGCAATAAAAGTATCACCACCGCAGCGTCGTGGAGTTGCCACAGCTACGTTCTTTGTTTTATTTGATTCAGGATTGGGAGTGGGATCCTCTGTATTAGCGGTTGTCTCTGGTTCAATTGGTTATCAAGGAATGTACGGTGTGTGTGCTATTATTGGTGTGATGGCACTTGTAGTTTATTATGCTCTGCACGGTCGCTATTCGAAAGTTACCTCTAGGGTAGCGTTGGAAAAACAGATAGTAAATAAATAAAAAATTGGTGAAAAAGCTTAAAAAAGCACAGTGAAGAAATTATTCGCTGTGCTTTTCTTTCGTTTCCTTACCCTTGTAAAATTATATATAGCACATTGACGCGTAATAAATAGTGTTCAAATTATTTACTTTGAGATAAAATGATTTACAAATATAAATGTAACTTTTATAATTAAATTAACTTACAAAAAGTAACTAAATGGAATGTAAAGCATCTAAATTGGAAGGATGACATTAATTAGTTTAAAATAAGAATGTAATGTGATTGTCAGGAGGAACCAATATGTTAAATGAAAAAGTGATAGATGCACTAAAAGATAAAGTAAATGTCATTAATAATCAAGATCATTATATATACGTTGTAGGACCAATTCGTTTACCGGTTAACTTAGAAGGAGAAACTAAAATCTTTCAATGGTATTCTTGGTTACGTTCGGATGATGTGGAACAAGGAGAACTTAGCTTAGAAGAGCTAGTTGAACAGGTGAATTCTGCTAATTTAGCTGATTTACAGCAGTCTAGCGTACTTGTATATGGAGACTTTAAAGAAGCGGATCAAGCATTAATTCGCATGCACAGTATTTGTCATACAGGTGATATTTTTGGAAGCAAGCGTTGCGACTGCGGATTCCAGTTGAAACAATCCATGAAGATGATTACAGAAAACGGAGCGGGTGCCTTATTTTATTTAGCAAATCATGAAGGAAGAGGAATTGGCTTATTTAGTAAAGCGATGGCTTACGTGCTTCAAGAAAATGGGTTTGATACGGTTGAAGCGAACGAAGAGTTAGGGTTCGCTGATGATACTCGTCAATATAAAGAAGCAATCAGCGTGCTAAAGCAGATTCGTAGAAAGCCGGTTATTTTAATTACAAATAACCCAAAAAAGCTTACGGCATTAGAAGAGAACGGTGCTTCATTATCTGGCCGTATTCCACTTTGGGGAGACGTATCAGAGTTTAATGAAAAATATCTTCAAACAAAAGTGCAGCGCTCCGGTCACTTAGGTGAGGAGGTACTGGTTTGATTAGTCACGAATTTTACATGAACATTGCAATTCAAAATGCAAAGGCTACAAAAGGGCAAACGGACCCTAATCCACTTGTTGGATGCGTGATTGTAAATGATAACCGCATTGTAGGAATCGGTACGCATTTAAAAGCGGGGGGGCCTCATGCTGAAATTCATGCTTTAAATATGGCCGGTGAGTTAGCAAAGGGAAGCACGGCATATGTTACGTTAGAACCGTGTTCCCACCATGGTCGCACCGGTCCTTGCGCAGAAGCGCTTGTTCGAGCAGAAGTGTCAAAAGTCGTCATTGCTACGCTTGACCCAAACCCACTTGTGGCAGGACGAGGAGTAAGTATTTTAAAGAATGCGGGCATTGAAGTTGAAGTGGGGATATGTGAAGAAGCATCTCGTCAAATGAACGAGGTGTTTAATCACTTCATTACGGTAAAAAAGCCGTTTGTTATTTTAAAATCTGCCATTACGCTAGATGGCAAAATTGCAACGGCGTCTTCTCACAGCAAATGGATTACGTCAGAAGATGCTAGAAAAGATGTTCATCAACTTCGTCACGAAACAGGTGCAATTCTAGTCGGGGTTCAAACAGTTATTGAAGATAATCCATCATTAACAACTCGTCTTGAAGGTGGTCGCAATCCAATTCGCATCGTGTTGGATTCAAAGCTAAGAACGCCGCTGGACGCAAAAGTAGTGACGGATAAACAAGCGCCAACGTGGATTTTTACAACGAGTAATTATGATGATAGAAAAAGAAAATCTCTTGAAGAACAAGGTGTAAAAGTCTTTGTCACAAGCGGTGAAAAGCATGTGAACTTATCTCAAATGCTTGAAATAGTGGGTGAGCATTCGGTTTCTTCTCTTTTAATTGAAGGTGGAGGACAAGTGAACGCATCCTTTATTGAACAACAGCTAATTAATAAGCTCGAGCTTTACGTGGCACCAAAGATTGCTGGAGGTGAAGATGCTCCTACTTTTGTGGAAGGAAAGGGTGCTGAGAAAATGTCAGACGCACTAGAGTTTGAGCATGTTACCGTAACACGACTGGGCAGAGATTATAAATTTAGCGCGTATCCAATCTATGAATAAAAGCTGGCTCTTATAACCTGCATCTTAGCTGTTAGGCGTATTCTAACAGCAAGATGCAGGTTTTTTATGTATGGTTTCGACAGTCAGTAGCTTATTTTGTGAAATTTGCGAAACTTATATTGTGTTTTATCGTTTGTTTTGATACAAGAACCTATAAACGTCTTGAAAAGCGGATTTTATGTCTTTAGATAAAGGAATTTGCTTAAGAAAAAGAGAAACACATACTATTGGTTGAAATTTTATATAAGGGTGAGGAATGAGATGAGAGAGTACAGAATTGGGCGTGTCATGAGAGAACTTCGAAAAATGGCGGAGCTAACTCAACAAGAATTAGCAAAAGATATTTGTACCCAAGCGCAGATTAGCAAAATTGAAAATGGTGAAGAGTATCCTTCTAGCATTACGCTGTATAAGCTATCAAAGCGTTTGGGCGTAGATGTAAACTATTTTTTTGATACAGTTGAGTCTCCCCGATTAGATTATGTGGATGCAGTAAAATCACTTATCCGTCAATATATTCGCCAAAGAGACTATGAGGCGATTGACCATATTATAAAGAAGGAAAAAGAAAGTCCATTGTTTCAACCAACGCTAAATAAGCAGTTTTTAACGTGGCATGAAGGAATTTGTACGTATTACTTGCATAAGCAAAAAGAGAAAGCATTCAATCTTTTATACGAAGCGATTGACTATACCAAGCAGTCGAAGACGTTTTATAAAGAAAAAGAAATTGAGATTTTAAACAGCGTAGCTATCATTTATCATGAAGAAAAAGAATATGAAAATGCAGAAGAACTATATAGACAAGCGCTAAAGCATATAACGGCACTTCCACAAATTCGTCAAGAGATGCTGAAGGTTCGTATTTTATATGGATTATCGAAAACATTAGCTGATATGAAACAGTACGAAGAGTCGATTACCTACAGCAGTAGAGGGATCGATCTTTGCATAACCAATGAGTCCATGTATTTATTTGGTGAACTTCACTACCAAACTGGTGAAAACTTAATAAAGCTTGGAAGAGTTAAGCAAGGGAAAGAATACTTAGAGAAATCCGTCCATATCTTCCAGTTACAAAGGAATGAAAAGTTCACGGAGTTAGTGAAAAGTGAAATTAATGAACTTTTCGTATGAAAAAACAAAAATATTCCTATTATTATAATTATTGAGAAAATAAGGCGAATTAGAAGAATAAGCCCGTTTAAACAGGTATATTCGCCCATATCATCAAATTCACGAAAAAAAATCTTGTGCTACACTAACATTAATCACAATAAGGGGAGGAAATATCTATGAAAAAATTATTAGTAGGATTAACATTAGCATTTACATTGGTGGCAGGTGTAGCATCAGTTGGTGCAGTAACTCAGGAAAGTCAAGTAACAACTTTAGGGTTACCGAACCAACATTGATTATAACGATTTTCTCAATATCACAATAATAAGTCCGCTGTAGAGCTTTTTTCAGTAGACCCCCTCTATGAAATAAATGTATGAATTAAGCCCAACCTGTTCTTGGTTGGGCTTGTTTTTTGTTGTTCTCGTTAATTAAGGTGAAGTCTATAAAAGTTAAAATGAAATAACCGAAAAGCCATGACTATCATCATGGCCATTTCGGTTATTTCATTTTACGCATAATCACAAATTCATTTTCGTTTAACATCAAATCGTTTGATACGTGCTTATTTGTCCATAAATCAATGCTGTCAGCAAATGAAGTAGGAAATTTAACCTTTAATGAACGGTTTGTTGGATTAATGATAATGAGTAGCTCTTCATCACCAAGCGTTTTGCGATAGCTTACAAGAGACTCATTTATAGCATGGAACGAGAATTCTCCCTTGGAGAAAGCTGGGCTTTGTTGACGAAGTGAAATAAGTTTTTGAACAAAATGAAATAATTCAAGGTCCTGTTTGTTTTCATCCCATTCCATACACTTACGGCATAAGGGGTCATCTCCACCTGTCATGCCAATTTCGTCACCGTAATAAATACAAGGTGTTCCAGTGAAGGAAAGTTGGAACAAATAAAGCAGCTTTAAACGATTTGTATCTTCTTCACATACGGTTAAAATTCGCGCTGTATCGTGGCTACCTAACAGGTTAAAAGCAACCTCGTTTACGTGCTGCGGATAAGATTGCAACACGTGAACCAGTTCGTTTTGGAATTGCTCTACGGTAGTTTGTTTTTTTGCAAAAAAGTCAATCGCTGCGTTTGTAAAGCGGTAATTCATCACAGCATCAAATTGATCTCCCTGCAGCCAAGGCATTGCATCATGCCAAATTTCACCTAGGATATATGCGTCCGGTTTAATTGCTTTTACTCGGTTGCGGAACAATCGCCAAAAATGGTGATCTACTTCATTCGCTACATCTAATCTCCATCCGTCAATATCAAATTCTCGAATCCAATACTCTGCTACTTCTAGTAAATAATTTTGCACATCTTTATTTTCTGTATTTAACTTTGGCATGGTTGGCTCAAAGGAAAACGTACGATAAGATAGCTGGTTTCCTGGATTAAGCGGGAATTTGGCAATGTGAAACCAATCCTTGTATTTCGAGCTTTCACCGTATTTAATAACATCTTGAAACGGTTCAAAATAGTAGCCGCTATGATTGAAGACGGCGTCAAGCATGATTTTAATATCGCGTTTGTGACATTCGTCTACAAGTCGCTTAAATGTCTCTTTATCTCCAAAATGTGGATCAATTTCAAAATAATCAATTGTATCGTATTTATGGTTGGTCATTGCTTTAAAAATAGGTGTGAAATAAATGCCGTTAATTCCTAGTTCAATAAGGTGATCGAGATGATTAATGACCCCTTCAAAATCGCCACCAAAAAAGCTGCTTTGAGTAGGTGTTTCTCCCCATGATAAGGTGTTCGTTGGGTTTAACTTTGGATTTCCATTCCCAAAACGCTCAGGAAAAATTTGATACCAAACCGTGTCTTTTACCCATGAAGGAGGGGAAAAAACATCTATTTTATTTAAAAATGGAAAAGCAAAATAGTAGTGACAATGGGTAGGAACATCTTCAAAAAATCCTCTTTCCGTATACGTTAAAGATTCTTTTCCATCGTTGCAAATAAATCCGTATCGTAAGCGAGCATGTGGAGGACGAATGATAGCCTGCCAATAATCGAACAAGTCATCAGAACCTACAAGCTTCATAGAACTTGTTGAATAAATCCATTCACCGTTTTCCCATATGTAAGGGTCACCATGAATAAGAGTCACATCTTGGAGATCTCCTTTTTGAGCCTGCAATCGGATATGTAGAGTTTCTTCATCGTACGCATACGCGAAATTATTTTTCGGTCGATGATAAATAGAAGAGCGAAGCATTAGAAACATCCTTTCAAATTTAATTTATTAATTTGTTTAATTAATATTAATAACAACTTTATATTATGAGTAATTTTAGGATGTGTCAATAGAAATGAAAGGGTATTCAATTCAAAACATCATAAAAAAAGATGGTGTAAGTGCTTGCGAGAATGAAAAAACCGAATTATAATGATGAACCATAAACTTATTAATTAAAACAATTAATTAATTGTTGAGTAGGGGGTTTTATTATGAAGATAAAGAAAATCATTGCAGCTTTACCTCATGATCAAATTGGTCAGCTAGCACTAGAAGGTGTCATTGCACCCGTGACAGTAGAGTCATCAATTGTATCGGCATTTACAGAACAATCAATCCGAGCAGAATCTTATGCTGGGAAACTTTACGGACTACCAAAAGCTATTGAAACGCCTATTTTTCTATATAATAAAGACCTTATGAAGAAGGCGCCCAAAACGATGAATGAACTTTACGAAATTTCAAAATCTAATCAAAACGCAGGGCAATACGGTTTCTTGGCTCCATGGGATAATTTTTATTTTGCCAATGCTGTATTGAGCGGTATGGGAAGCTATGTGTTTAAACAAGAGAAGCAATCGCTAGATCCAACTGATATTGGACTACATAGTGATGGGGCGGATGGAGTCAGCTACATCTCAAAATGGTACAACGAAAACTTGTTTCCAAAAGGTATTATTGGTGAAAATGGTGGCTCTACATTAGAAGCGCTTTTTCAGAAGGGAAAGTGGCGCTATTATTTCAATACGTGCATGATATAATAAAAAATACCAGTAAATACAAAGATGTAATAGGAGATAGAGAGATATGGTATTAAAAGGTCAAAATACAGCGCGAACAAAACAGTTAAATCAGTCATTGGTACTCAGAGTTTTGCTGCAAAACGGACCGATGTCGAGACAGAAAATTGCTGAGATTACACAGCTAACACCAGCAACAATTACTTATATTACAGCTGAATTGATCCAGGAAGGCTTTATCATTGAGCGCGGAGATGTTCAAGAAGGAACAAAGCGAGTAGGGCGAAAATCCATCGCGTTGGATTTACAAGGCGATGCTTATTGGGCAGTTGGAGTTCACATTAGTATGGAGACAATCCGAGTGGGGTTAGTAAACCTAAAAGGAGAGACGCGTAATATTCAAGTGGTTCCTGTTCCAGCAGATTTTAACCTGGAAGAGTATTTAGAGTTTGTGGCACGTAGAATTAGTGAGTATATTAATGCGCAAGAAGTAGACGTAGCGAGCATCGGGATCGGCTCATTGGGAGCAGTTGATTTGAAAGAAGGTAAGCTTTTAGGAAACGATATAATTGGTTGGCCTGATGTGCCCATTGTGCAATATCTAAAGCAGAAGTTAAAGCTTCCTATTTATTTTGATAATAACGTAAGTGCCTTAACTTTAGCAGAAAAGATGTTTGGACAAGGAAAGCAAGTTGCTGATTTTATGTGTTTGTACCTTGGATATCGTATCGGAGCAAGCTTAGTGTTGAAAAGCGAATTATATCGCAGTGGGTTAACAGGAGCAGGTGAGTTCGGCCATATGACATACCTGCCAGATGGAAAGCCATGTTGGTGCGGAAGCAGCGGCTGTCTCAATCAATATGCATCAGAGCAAGCCATTGTAGAAGAACTACAGGCACAAGATATCCAAGAAGTGCTACAGCGAGTAGCCAATCAAGAAGGTAAAGCTAGGCGCGTTGTTGAAAAAGCAGCTGAGCGAATAGCGGTCGTTCTGGCTTCGTTTGTGAATATGGTTCACCTTAAAAAAATTGTTGTGTCTGGTCCATTAACCCTTGCTGGCGTTGATCTAACGTCAATTATTAAACAGGAAGTGAATGAGCGATCTTTCTTAGCTCGTAAGGAGGAAGTGGAAGTTATTTCATCCGAACTTGGAGAATATGTCGAGATTATTGGTGCCGGTAGCTTAGCGTTATGGTATAGCGTGTATCAAAAACAAGTATAAAGGGTGTGAAAAGCGCTCTTTTCTTTTAAATATATTATTTAATTTAATGAATTAATATAAAAAGGGAATTAGTTTGAGTGAGCATTCAATTGTTGAAATTTCAAATTTTAAATCTATTCATTTGCAGAACGAACGTAATTTGTATGTTTATTTACCACCTAGTTATGAACAAGCACAAGACACCAAGTATCCCGTTCTCTATATGCACGATGGTCAAAATATTTTTCATCCAGCTTTTAACGGTCAATCCTGGAACATTCATCATGTTGTAAATAAACTTATTGAGCAAGGGGAAATGCAAGAGATTATTATTGTTGGAATTGAAAATATGAAAGAAGAGCGTGCGAATGAATATAGCTTTCATACACTTGATGAAGATAGCTTGCAAGTCCCTCCAGCTCTTGCTTGCATTCAACCGAAAGGAGAGCTTTACGAAAAATTTATTGTTAATGAAGTGAAGCCTTTTATTGATGAGCAGTTCCGCACCAAAAAGGAAGCGAAGTATACGGCGCTAATGGGTTCTTCTAGAGGTGGAGCTATCACATATCATATTGGATTAAAGAGACCTGACGTGTTTAGCATGCTTGCCATTTTGTCTCCATACTTTTATTATGTTGATCCTCATACACTTCAAGAATTCAGTCAAGTGAATATTCCTGTTCAAAAGGTAAATCACAAAAAGATATGGGTTGATGTTGGTGAATACGAAGGAGTTCTAATTCGCGTTGAGCACGTAAAAGATATAGCAAATAAGCTATTAACGTGCGGATATCAGTATGGTGAAGAAGTAGCTTACTATCAAGACGATACAGCAGCTCATACAGAAGCAGATTGGGAAGCCAGAGTTCATATGCCACTTCTATACTTCTTTGGGAAAGAAACGAAACTAGCTGATGTGGAATTAAAAGGGCGATCTATCTTTGGTTTAAACGAAAAAGCAGGTTCTCTAAATGCGGTGAAAACATATAGCAATGGTGTTAAAGTAACTGAGCTTCAAGGTGAATATCAGGTTGCAGATAAAGGGGTTGTTTCAATTGCCAAAGATGGAACGATTATCCCTAAGTCTGTGGGCAAAACCGTTGTTCAGTTTCAGAGTGAAGGAATAGTAAGCTCAAAAGAAATTGAAATCGTAGATTACCTATCTGATAGAGTGCCCGTTTCCATTCAAGTGAACAGCAAAGATGCATTGTTAGATGCATTAAGGGTTTACGCCGATTTACCTCTTAAGAAGGTGGATTCTCACCATTTCTATAATCGGTTTATACTACCTATTGATACTGGATTGGGTTTTCGTCTTTACTTAGATGATGGCAAAGGAGAAAGTTGACGATTATGGTGCTCCGATTCATCATCGTATAATAATTACACATCCACTTCATAAAAAGTTCAAGGTAAAAAGGTGGTTGTAAAAAGCAAGGGTCCGTTTGGATCCTTGCTTTTTATGTCCTATTAATTTGTTTTGCTATTTTGATCTTTGTTACGCTTATTTCCTTTTGAATTATCTCCGCTTGCAATTTCTTCGCCCATTTCAACCATTTGATGCTGAATTTTCGGATTGCTTTGATTTGCACTACCCTTATTGTTTTTCTTTGTCATAATCATCATTCTCCTTTTAAAAAGTTGGTAATGAATCTAAGTTGTTTGTTTCATCCCGGTCTGGAACGCTGCGAATATATGTATCGCCATCTTTTCCAATAAACGTTGTAACGTGTTCGATTTCACCTGCTGTTACGCGTTTCATTGCTTCATCGTAGCTTAATACTTGACCAGTCTGTGTTTTAAATTCGGTTAAGTTTCCCTTATCATTTTTACGAACCGCAATAAATCGATCCATGCTTTTCACCCTCTTAGTTATGATTATGAAGAAACCTACACAGTTTTAGTATGGCTAACATAAAGACTTTTATTCGTTTTAAAAGGTAAAGAGGCTTTCATCACGAATAACATAACAATGAAATATTTATAGTAGGAGGTACATAGATGACAACATTTAACTGGCATAAAGAAGCGCATTCACAGTGGAATGAAAAGGTTTCGTTTTGGAATCAAAAGAGTGAAAATATGTGGAAAAGCGGCAGTAGAAAAGGAGTTATCCCTTTAGTTCAACAGCACATTAAGAAAGATGGTATCGTCATAGATATTGGGTGTGGTGACGGATACGGAACGAGGCTGTTAGCAGAAGCAGGGTACAAAGCATTTGGAGTTGATTTATCAACAGAGATGATTGAAAAGGCAAAAGAATTACATCAGGATGTTGCTACGTTTGAAGCAGCAGATGTGATGGATTTACCTTTTGATGATGATTTAGCAGATGGTGTAGTCGTCATTAATGTACTTGAATGGACAGAACAGCCATTAGAAGCATTAAATGAAATTAAACGAATAGTGAAACCACAAGGACACGCATGTGTAGGTATCTTAGGGCCGACAGCACAACCAAGAACAAATAGCTACCGACGCTTATACGGAGAGAACGTCATCTGTAACACCATGATGCCGTGGGAGTTTGAACAGCTTGCCTCTGAAAATGGTTGGGAGGTTATAGGTGGTGAAGGTGTATATAAAAAAGGAGTTAATCAAGAAACAATTGTATCATTGTCCCCTAAACTGAAGCAGTCTTTAACCTTTTTGTGGTTATTTATATTGAAGAAAATGTAAAAAAGATAACATAAGACAAATGTAATTCAACATACCAATGAAGTAAGATTGTCAGATTAAAGAGGGATGAACGTGGAGCGAAAAAAACATGACATAACAAAGGAAAGTCGACCTCGTTTAATGCTTCCTGAAATAGGGCGAGTTGAAAAATGGTTTAAATTATCTCAAAAAGTGAACGTGACTCAATTTTGTACACAATCTGATGGGAAAAAGCGCGTATATAACAACAAGGATGCGGTAATCGATCACTCAACCTCTATGATTTTGGACCCTTGTTATGTGTCATACATTAATCTATTCGTTAATGGAGTTTTACAGCCTGCTACCTTATATGAAGTAAAAAGAGGCGTACTTATTTTAAAATCTGCAGACGTTCCAGCAAAGCATGTTCCCCTCATTCTACAATTTATTAAAATTGAACCTTAGGAAAGGTGTGAGGAACATATGCCAGCTGAATTAATTAAGCTTTTTATTACAGCTTCTAGCAACGTTACGGGGACAGTTGATACGACGACTACCACAGAGGTAAGTCCGGATTCTTTAAAATTTGTGGCAATTGTTACCGCAGGAATGGTAGTGGGGGATACAACGACCATTCCCGCTACTTCCTTTTTAGACGATAATGGAGATCCCGTTGCAGCACTACCTACACCCGCAGCAGATAATGTATATAACGTTTATATCAACGGAGTACTCCAACAAGCAGGATTAAGCGTTATTACTCCTGCGCAGGTAACAATCAGTGCACCTGTACCCGTTGGTGTTCCAGTGGTATTAGAGCTTGATGATTTCGCAGACGTGACCTCAACGTCTACTTCCACCACAAACTTAGATGTTGATACAACCATTAGTACGTAAGGAATATGCAGTACACCAAAGAAGGGGCTGTCCAAAAAGTCAGTAAAAGCTGATTTTTTGACAGCCCTCTTTCTGGATTTTTTTTGAAAAAATACACAAAAAAATCGTCCTATCTAGTAAAATGAAAGTTACCACACCAACATTTCAAGAAAGGGACGATTTTTTATGTGCAATCATTATAACACGCAATTGACTCTTCTTCCAGAGACAGAGGAAAAAAAGACTTCTAAAAGACAATTAGCCCCTACTTTCAAACCCTATGACAATCGTCAAATTCAAGCAATCTTTGATATTGAAGCACTCATACCAGAACATCATGTGGCACGTGTGGTGGATGAAATGGTAGAGGCTGTTCC
>NZ_KQ758652.1:0-47093 GCF_001457055.1 Priestia veravalensis
AGCTAGTAAGATCCCTGAAAGATGATCAGGTTGATAGGTCAGAGGTGGAAGCACGGCGACGTGTGTAGCTGACTGATACTAATCGATCGAGGACTTAACCAAATTAGAAAAGCGAAGGCGACTAATTAGGAGCCATAGCTAGACAGTAAACTTAGTACTCAGCAAAATGTTATCTAGTTTTGAGAGAATAATCTCAAATCATGTCTGGTGGCGATAGCAGAGAGGTCACACCCGTTCCCATGCCGAACACGGAAGTTAAGTTCTCTAGCGCCGATGGTAGTTGGGACTTTGTCCCTGTGAGAGTAGGACGTTGCCAGGCATATTATTTAAAAGGATTAGCTTATAGCTAGTCCTTTTTTTATTTCTCATTAATTTCAATAAATGACGTTTTGAACCTTATTTTAGTGGAAATCATAAAAGTAAGGCAAAACTTATCAAACTACATAGTTGAAATTTTTTTCATTTCCTTTTATATTTAATTTAATAAGGTCAAATATAGTCAAAGTCAGAAGGAGGGTGCAACGTGCCAAATATCTCTGACATCATTGAACAGTATTTAAAAGAAGTGCTCGAATTAAGTGACAGAGAAATTGTTGAGATTAAACGTAGCGAAATTGCAGATAAGTTTCAATGTGTTCCATCTCAAATCAATTACGTTATTAATACGCGCTTTACGATTGAAAGAGGTTATGTGGTTGAAAGTAAGAGAGGTGGAGGTGGCTTTATCAGAATTTCTAAAGTCCGAACTCATAATGCTTCTCATTTATTTCAACAAGTCATCGATCTTATCGAATCTCAAATTTCACAGTCATATGCTGAAAGCGTCATTTTCAGGTTAGTTGGAGAAAAAGTCATTACGGAGCGAGAAGCTAAGATAATGCTTAGCGTTATTCATCGATCTGTTATTGACCTTGAGCTACCATATCGTGATGAACTTCGAGCGAAATTACTAAAAGCTATGTTGAATTCATTAAGGTATCGCTAATTGAATTGATTTTATGTAGACAGGGAGAGATGGTTGCATGATTTGTCAGCAATGTGAGATTCGACCTGCAACACTTCATTTTACGAATGTAGTGAATGGGAATAAGACAGAAGCACACCTTTGCGAACAATGCGCTGCAGAGAGTGGGGATGTATTTTCTATATCATCTCAGCAAGGCTTTTCAATTAATAGTCTATTAGCAGGACTATTAAATTTTGAACCTTCTGCTACAGGTCCGAATACAATTAAAAATGAACCACTACGTTGCCCTACATGCGGAATGACGTATCATCAATTTTCTAAAGTTGGTCGGTTTGGCTGTTCAAACTGCTATGAAACCTTTGAACAACCACTTGTTCCGTTTTTGAAGAGGTTACATGGGGGGAATTATTTACATCATGGTAAAATTCCAAAGAGAATTGGAAGTAATCTTCATTTAAAAAAGGAATTACAGGCTCTGAGATTGAATTTAAAGGAGTATATTGAAAAAGAAGAATTCGAAAAAGCTGCAGAGCTTCGAGATGAAATTCGCTTATTAGAGAAAAAAATCAATAACTCTACGGGAAAGGAGATATAGCCGTATGTCTGAACTATTCTTCACAAATCCCGTAAGCTCTTGGATGAAACAAGAAGCACCGGACTCTGATATTGTACTAAGCAGCAGAATTCGTCTAGCTAGAAATTTAACAAATTTTCTTTTTCCTACAATGTTAGTAAAAGAAAAAGCTGATGAAATTGTAAACAATTTTGATCAAGTGTTTGAAGAAATAAGGAAAATGGAAGAGTGTGAATTATCTTCTCTAAAAATGAGTGAGTTAAAGCCACTGGAGAAACGAGTACTGGTGGAGAAGCATTTAATCAGTCCTCAATTATCTGAATCTAATTCAGGGGCTTGTTATTTATCAAAGCAAGAAGATTTAAGTATTATGGTTAATGAAGAAGATCATTTACGCATACAATGTTTATTTCCAGGTCTTCAATTATCCGAAGCATTAGAACGAGCTAATGAAGTAGATAATTGGATTGAAAATCGCGTGGACTACGCTTTTGATGAACAAAGAGGCTATTTAACGAGTTGCCCAACGAATGTTGGTACAGGGCTTCGTGCCTCGGTTATGATGCATGTACCTGCATTGGTTATGACTCGTCAAATTCATCGAATTATTCCTGCAATTAATCAATTAGGTTTAGTTGTAAGAGGAATTTACGGAGAAGGTAGCGAAGCATTAGGTAATATCTTTCAAGTTTCTAACCAAATTACGTTAGGAAAATCTGAAGCTGATATTGTATCAGACTTGAATAGTGTTGTAACACAATTAATTGCTCAAGAAAGATCTGCCAGAGATGCATTACTTAAAACCTCTCATTTGGAGTTAGAAGATCGCGTTCATCGCTCATATGGAGTATTAGCTCATAGTCGCATAATTGAATCTAAAGAAGCGTCTCAGTGCTTGTCAGATGTTCGATTAGGGATTGACTTAGGTTATATTACAAACATATCCAAAAATATTTTGAATGAACTCATTATTATGACGCAGCCAGGCTTTTTACAACAGTATTCAGGCTCTGCGTTAGATGCCCATGAACGAGATATTAAAAGAGCTACCTTAATTAGAGATCGCCTTAGTAATATTAAAAATATAGATTAAACGTGGAGGGTGACAGCCGTATGATGTTTGGAAGATTTACAGAGCGTGCACAAAAAGTATTAGCGTTAGCACAAGAAGAAGCTTTACGACTTGGACATAACAATATTGGAACTGAACATATTTTATTAGGTATTGTACGTGAAGGTGACGGTATTGCTGCAAAAGCATTATCTGCATTAGGGTTAAGCACAGAAAAAATTCAAAAAGAAGTCGAAGCTCTTATTGGAAGAGGTCAAGAGTTAACTCAAACGATTCATTATACACCTCGCGCTAAAAAAGTAATTGAACTTTCAATGGATGAAGCAAGAAAATTAGGTCATTCGTATGTGGGAACTGAGCATATTTTACTTGGATTAATTCGTGAAGGTGAAGGCGTAGCTGCTCGTGTACTTAATAATTTAGGAGTGAGCTTAAATAAAGCTCGTCAACAAGTATTGCACCTGTTAGGTAGTAACGAAGCTGCTTCTAGTCATCAAGGTGGTGGAACTTCGAATGCAAATACACCAACCCTTGATAGTTTAGCTCGGGATTTAACAGTGGTAGCACGTGAAGGAAGTCTAGATCCAGTTATTGGGCGTAGCAAGGAAATTCAGCGTGTTATTGAAGTGTTGAGTCGTCGTACAAAGAATAACCCAGTTCTTATCGGTGAACCAGGTGTAGGTAAAACAGCAATCGCAGAGGGATTAGCACAGCAAATTGTTAACAACGAAGTGCCGGAGATTCTTCGAGATAAGCGCGTTATGACCCTAGATATGGGAACCGTAGTTGCTGGAACAAAATATCGTGGTGAATTTGAAGATCGTTTGAAAAAAGTAATGGATGAAATTCGTCAAGCCGGTAATATCATTCTATTTATTGATGAGCTGCATACATTAATCGGTGCTGGTGGTGCAGAAGGGGCAATTGATGCTTCAAACATTCTAAAACCATCCTTAGCACGCGGTGAATTACAATGTATTGGTGCTACTACTTTAGATGAATACCGAAAATATATTGAAAAAGATGCAGCTTTAGAGCGTCGTTTCCAGCCAATTCAAGTTGATGAGCCAACCCTAGACGAATCTATCCAAATTTTAAAAGGCTTAAGAGATCGTTATGAAGCTCATCACCGCGTATCAATTTCTGATGAAGCTATTGAACAAGCAGTAAAATTATCTGACCGTTATATCTCAGATCGCTTTTTACCAGATAAAGCAATTGATTTAATTGATGAAGCTGGTTCAAAAGTTCGCTTACGTTCATTTACGACGCCGCCTAATTTGAAAGAGTTAGAGCAGAAGCTAGAGTCAATCCGAAATGAAAAAGATGCTTCTGTCCAAAGTCAGGAGTTTGAAAAGGCTGCATCATTACGTGATACAGAACAACGCTTAAGAGAAGAATTAGAAGAAACTAAAAAAGCTTGGAAACAAGAGCAAGGTAAAGAGAATTCAGCTGTTACAGTAGAAGACATCGCGATGGTTGTATCTAGCTGGACTGGAGTGCCGGTTTCGAAATTGGCTCAGGAAGAATCAGAGCGTTTACTAAACATGGAAGAGATTTTACACTCTCGTGTCATTGGCCAAGAAGAAGCTGTAAAAGCAGTGGCAAAAGCTGTTCGTCGCGCAAGAGCAGGCTTGAAAGATCCAAAACGTCCAATAGGCTCATTTATTTTCTTGGGACCAACTGGTGTAGGTAAAACAGAGCTTGCTCGTGCTTTAGCTGAATCAATGTTTGGTGACGAAGATGCGATGATTCGTATTGATATGTCAGAGTATATGGAAAAACACTCGACTTCTCGCTTAGTAGGTTCTCCTCCAGGCTACGTTGGATATGATGAGGGTGGTCAGTTGACGGAGAAAGTTAGAAGAAAGCCATACTCTGTTGTATTACTAGATGAAATTGAAAAAGCGCATCCGGATGTATTTAACATTTTATTACAAGTTTTAGAAGACGGACGCTTAACTGATTCAAAAGGTCGCACTGTAGATTTCAGAAACACAATTCTAATCATGACTTCAAATGTTGGTGCAGATACGTTAAAACGTAACAAGCATCTTGGATTTACGGTTGAAACAGAGGGTCAGGATTATAAGGATATGAAAGGGAAAGTTATGAGTGAGATGAAGCGTGCTTTCCGTCCAGAGTTCCTAAACCGTATTGATGAGATTATTGTGTTCCATTCGTTAGAGAAACCGCATCTAGCTGAAATTGTAAAGCTAATGGCTGATCAATTAACTAGACGCTTAAAAGAACAAGAAATTGAATTGGAATTAACAAAGGCAGCAATTGATAAGATTGCAGAAGAAGGGTTTGACCCAGAGTATGGGGCGCGTCCTCTACGTCGAGCAATCCAAAAGCATGTTGAGGATCGTTTATCTGAGGAGTTATTAAGAGGCGTCATTCAAAAAGGTCAAAAGGTAACGTTAGATGTAGAAGGTGAAAACTTTACAGTCAAGTCATCTTCACCGAGCAGTATTAGCTAAAGAATTAAGAACATGTGGGGCATACGACAAAATACGTATGCCTCCATTTTTTATTTACAATGTAAAGATAGTGTACAATAGCATCAAGGACTTTTATAAAGAACGAGGAGATTATACTAAATAATGAGTAAAAGAAAAACAAAGTTTTCATGTCAACATTGTGGGTATGAATCGGCTAAATGGATGGGAAAGTGTCCTGGCTGTGGCAGTTGGAATTCAATGGTGGAAGAAATTGAAGAGACAAAGTCTTCAAGGCGAGGAGGAGCTTTTTCTGGCGCAACCTCTACAAAGGTGCAAAAGCCTCAATCCATTACGAATATTGAATCAACGACTGAACCAAGGATATATACAAAGTCACCCGAGCTAAACCGTGTTTTAGGTGGAGGGATTGTTAGAGGATCACTAGTCTTAATTGGGGGAGATCCTGGTATTGGTAAATCAACTTTGTTGCTACAAACTTCAGCTCAGTTAGCTATGAACAAGCATAAGGTGCTTTATATATCTGGTGAGGAATCAACAAAGCAAACAAAGCTAAGAGCAGATCGCTTAGGTATTAAAGCGGAAGATTTGTATGTGCATGCAGAAACAAACTTAGAGTCAATCACAGAAGCTATCTCAAGTATGAATCCAGAACTTGTTATCATTGATTCAATTCAAACAATTTATCACGGTGACGTTACATCAGCGCCCGGAAGTGTTTCTCAAGTACGCGAGTGTACAGCAGAGTTAATGCGAATTGCAAAAACAAACGGCATAGCTATTTTTATTGTAGGTCATGTTACCAAAGAAGGGTCTATTGCAGGTCCAAGGTTACTTGAACATATGGTAGACAGTGTTTTGTATTTTGAAGGAGAACGCCACCATACGTACCGGATTTTAAGAGCAGTAAAAAACCGCTTTGGTTCAACAAACGAAATGGGTATTTTTGAAATGAAGGAAAGTGGTCTAGAGGAAGTGCTCAACCCATCTGAAATCTTTTTAGAAGAACGATCTCAAGGTGCAGCTGGTTCTGTCGTTGTGGCTTCGATGGAGGGTACTCGTCCCGTATTGGTAGAGTTACAAGCACTTATTAGCCCAACAAGCTTTGGAAATCCTAGAAGAATGTCTACAGGACTTGATCATAACCGTGTCTCGCTTATTATGGCAGTGTTAGAAAAGCGAGTAGGATTACTGTTGCAAAATCAAGATGCGTACTTAAAAGTAGCAGGTGGGGTAAAGTTAGATGAGCCAGCTATTGATTTGGCGGTTGCGGTTAGCATTGCATCGAGCTTTAAAGATGCACCTTCAAACCCTACAGACGTAGTAGTAGGAGAAGTTGGATTAACAGGTGAGGTTCGAAGAGTGTCTCGCATTGAACAACGAGTGCAAGAAGCTGTGAAATTAGGATTTAAGCGAATCATTGTTCCTGAAAAAAACTTAGGTGGTTGGAAAATACCAGAAGGCATTGACGTAGTAGGGGTGTCCACTGTGTCAGAAGCGTTACAGTACACATTAGGAGGTTAAAAAGAATGAATGATGAAAAGATAACAGAGCAAAAGCAAATCTCTGATATTCTAGAATTTGTGGCTCCTGGAACCCCTTTTCGCGATGGTATTGAAAATGTATTAAGAGCTAAGACCGGCGGGTTAATTGTAATCGGGTACAATGATCAAGTGAAAAAGATGGTAGATGGAGGGTTTTCAATTAATTGTGCATTTACACCAGCTCACTTATATGAGTTGGCTAAAATGGATGGAGCGCTTATCTTAAATGACAGTGGTAGTAAAATTTTATTTGCAAATGCTCAATTAATGCCGGATCCATCTACTCCTTCTTCGCAAACCGGTATGCGACATCGTACAGCAGAGCGGGTTGCCAAGCAATCAGGAGTACTGGTTATTGCTATTTCACAGCGTCGAAATGTTATTACGCTGTATAAAGACTCTTCTCAATATGTATTAAAAGACATTAGCGTTATTTTAGCAAAAGCGAACCAAGCGCTTGGCACGTTGGAGAAATATAAAGCAGTTTTAGATGATTCCATCAATAGCCTAAGTGCTTTAGAGTTTGAAGAACAAGTAACTCATACAGACGTGTTACAATCTTTGCATCGCATTGAGATGGTATTGCGAATTAAAAACGAAATTTTAAGTTATATTAGTGAGTTAGGAACAGAAGGGCGATTAATTCGTCTGCAGATGAATGAATTGTTGTCTCACTTAGAAGAAGAAGCAATTTTGTTAATGAAAGATTATATGTATGATACAAGCGTAGAGCCAACAAAAGTAATTGAAAAGATGCAACAGCCATCTAATAATGTATTGCTAGATGACCAAACTCTCTTACGGCTAATGGGTTATCCAATTTATACGAGCTTTGAAGAGGGAGTTGTTCCGAGAGGATATCGAATGCTTCATAAAATTCCGCGACTACCGTCTATTATTATCGAGAACTTAATTGAAGAATTAGGCGACCTCAAGGCTATTACAGATGCAACTGTTCAGGAGCTTGATGAAGTAGAGGGTATCGGTGAAATACGTGCTCGTAAAATTCAACAAGGACTAAAGCGACTGAAGGAACAACACTTGCTAAACCGTCAGCTCTAGGATATTAATTGACTTTTTAATCTTGGTTAGGATATTGTGAAAATACTAATAGAGGGACATTTTGTTTACAAATTATGTTTTCAATTAAATAAAAGGTTTCAATCATTGTAAACTGTTTATAATGATAAAAGGAGGTGATGGCGTGTTAAAACGTTTTGTTCAATTGTTTTTTATCATAACAGGTGGTACATTAGGAATCTTTCTTATCCCAGAACTTATTGAATTATTAAGTCTAAAAGATATTGCATTATTAGACAAGTCATACATTCACGCTCCTTTAGGTGCAATTCTCTTTTTTGTCATAACATTCTGGTTAGTAGATTATGTTGTAGGCTTTATTCGCCGCATCGAAGAGTCTCTTGTAAAGGCACCGGTAACAGATGTTTTATTTGGGAGTTTAGGCTTAATATTAGGGTTAATTGTTGCCTATTTAGTTGGTACGTTCCTTTGGAAAATTCAGCTGCAGGTAGTTAGTACAGTTTTACCAATCTTTTTAAGTATTTTATTAGGTTACTTAGGCTTTCAAGTAGGGTTTAAAAAGAGAGATGAGTTGGTCAATGTTTTTTCGATACCTACTCGTATTGGTAAGAAAAAAGGTTCGGAAGAAGAGCAAGAGAATAATCAATCCTTGCAGTCTTTAAAAATTTTAGATACAAGCGTTATTATCGATGGACGCATTGCAGATATATGTCAAACTGGTTTTTTAGATGGAACCATTGTCATTCCTCGATTTGTGTTAGAAGAGCTTCAGCATATCGCAGACTCATCAGATGTTTTAAAGCGCAATAGAGGTCGTCGAGGTCTTGATATCTTAAATCGAATTCAAAAGGAATTGTCTATGAAGGTAGAGATTTACGAAGGTGATTTTGAAGATATTCAAGAAGTAGATAGTAAACTTGTAAAGTTGGCAAAAGTTACTTCGGGTCTCGTCGTGACAAATGATTTTAATTTAAATAAAGTATGCGAACTGCAAAATGTAGGGGTTTTAAATATTAATGACTTAGCAAACGCAGTCAAACCAATTGTTTTACCAGGAGAAGAAATGAATGTACTTGTCATTAAAGACGGTAAGGAACACAATCAAGGTATTGCCTACTTAGACGATGGTACAATGATTGTTGTAGAAGAAGGCCGAAACTATATCGGTAAGCAAATCGATGTACTTGTGACAAGCGTACTTCAAACATCAGCTGGTCGAATGATTTTTGCTAAGCCTAAGCTCTTAGAAAAAGCCCTCTAATTTTCAGCTATAAGGGAGAAGGAACATGCAATACGATGTAATTGTTTTAGCAGCAGGACAAGGTAAGCGAATGAAAGCAGGGCGAAATAAGCAATTTCTATTAATTCGAAATGTACCTCTTCTTGTTCATACACTAAATATATTTGAAACTGATCATACATGTAATAGCATTATTTTAGTTATTAATGATCAAGAACTAGAGGATATTACATCACTTTTAGAGCAATATCCGATGCGTAAAGTTACGGCAGTGGTGTCGGGTGGTCAAGAGCGCCAACATAGCGTGTATAATGGGTTGAAAGCCATTAAGCTGTCTAATGTGGTTCTTATACATGATGGTGCTAGACCATTTGTGAAGCATCACCATATCCACAAACTTGTAGAAGAAGCGGCAGTTAAAGAAGCGGCAACTTTAGGCGTTCCTGTTAAAGAGACGATTAAGAAAGTAGAAAACAACATCGTAGTGGAAACGATTGAACGCTCTAGCTTGTGGTCTATTCAAACCCCACAAGCTTTTCTTTCGTCTACCATTCAAAGAGCTCATAACGTAGCAAAAGAAAACGGTTATCTAGGAACAGATGATGCAAGCTTAGTGGAACAGCTAGGTCAGGAAGTAGCAATTGTACAAGGAGACTACGATAATATAAAATTAACAACACCAGAAGACTTAATTTATGCAGAAGCTATTTTAACAAAGTTGGAACAAAACAACTAAGAGGTGAAGGAAATGAATATACGTGTTGGACAAGGATTTGACGTTCATCAATTTGCAACGGGACGTCCATTAATCATTGGAGGGATTGAAATCCCATATGAGAGAGGATTACTGGGACATTCTGATGCTGATGTACTTCTGCATACGATTGCCGATGCACTGTTAGGAGCAATAGCTCAAGGGGATATTGGAAAGCATTTTCCAGACACGGATCCAGAGTTTAAAGATGCAGATTCAGCTAAGCTTTTACAACATGTGTGGAAGCTAGTGAAAGCAGAAGGTTATGCGCTCAGCAATGTAGATTGTACAATTATTGCACAGAAACCTAAGATGGCACCGTACATCCAGCCAATTCGAGAGCGTATTGCCGAACTATTAGAAGCTGAAGTGTCACAGATTAATGTTAAAGCAACGACGACAGAAAAATTAGGCTTTACTGGTCGTGAAGAAGGAATTGCTTCACAAGCCGCGGTGTTAGTATATCAAAAATAACCCAGAGTCTTTAACAGAATTACATTTGGTGATAAAATTAATAATGTCGAAAAATAATAAATTACATACTTACGTAAAATAAACTGGAGGTTATCCTACTTATGTCAAAAGAAGTACGCGTTCGCTATGCACCGAGTCCAACTGGGCACCTTCATATCGGAAACGCACGAACAGCTTTATTTAATTATTTATTTGCTCGCAATCAAAACGGTAAGTTCATTATTCGTATTGAAGATACAGATCAAAAGCGTAACATTGAAGGTGGAGAAGAAAGCCAGCTTCGCTATCTAAAGTGGTTAGGCATTGATTGGGATGAAAGTATTGATATCGGTGGAGAATACGGCCCGTATCGTCAATCCGAACGTACAGAAATTTACCAAAAATATACGGACGAACTATTAGAAAAAGGTGCAGCTTACTATTGCTACTGTACAGAAGAAGAATTAGAAAAAGAACGTGAAGAACAGACTGAAAATGGTCAAATGCCACGCTACTCAGGCAAATGCCGTAACTTAACAGAAGAGCAGCAAAAAGAATTAGCAGCAGAAGGTCGCAAGCCAAGCATCCGCTTCCGAGTTCCAACGGGTACGGTAGTGAAGTTCAACGATATTGTTAAAGGCGAAGTAGCATTTGAATCCGACGGTATCGGTGACTATGTTATCGTGAAAAAAGATGGCACGCCTACTTATAACTATGCTGTAGCTATTGATGATCATCTAATGGAAATGACGCACGTTTTACGTGGAGATGATCATATTTCAAATACACCAAAGCAAATTATGATTTATAATGCGTTAGGTTGGGAGCCGCCTGTATTTGGACATATGACATTAATTGTAAATGAAAGTCGCCGCAAACTAAGTAAGCGTGACGAGTCCATTATCCAATTTATCGAGCAGTATAAAGAATTAGGTTACTTACCTGAAGCTCTGTTCAATTTTATTGCAATGCTTGGATGGTCACCTGTAGGGGAAGAAGAAATCTTCTCAAAAGAGCAGTTTATTGAAATCTTTGATCCTGCTCGTTTATCTAAATCACCAGCATTATTTGACACGAATAAACTTCGTTGGATGAACAATCAATACATGAAGCAGCTTGATTTAGATGAAGTTGTAGATCTATCTCTTCCTCATCTCGTAAAAGCTGGACGTGTAGAAGAACAAATGACGGAAGAACAAACGAAGTGGGTAAAAGAACTAATTGCCCTTTATCAAGAACAAATGAGCTACGGTGCAGAAATCGTGGAGCTAACAGAAATGTTCTTCAAAACAGAAATTGAGTATAATGAAGAAGCGAAAGCTGTACTTGCAGAAGAGCAGGTGCCAGAGGTATTGCAAGCTTTTGCAACGGAAATTGAAGCAATGGAGACTTTTAGTCCCGAAGAGATTAAAGCAGCAACAAAAGCTGTTCAAAAAGCAACAGGTCATAAAGGTAAGAAGCTATTTATGCCAATTCGTGTAGCTACAACGGGTGAAACACATGGACCAGAATTACCAAAAGCTATTTCGCTACTTGGTAAAGCAACAGTGTTAGCTCGTCTAGCAAAAGTTTCTGGTTAACAAATTGGTTTAAAACCCATATAGTTAATATATATTGAAATCGTTGATAAGGAGAAGTAAATAGGCTATCGCTTTTTTAGAGAGGATTACCATCGGCTGAAAGTAATCTATGCGTATACCTATTGAAATGCACCTTAGAGACTTCTGTTGAAAACTGAGGTTAGTAAGCAGGAGCGGGTATCGCCGTTACACGAGATGAGTTGGAGTGCGTATCTGCACTCAAGCAGAGTGGAACCGCGTATAAGAAACGTCTCTGTGTCAGTTGACACAGAGACGTTTTTTTTATAAAAAATGGGGGGTGAAAAAGGTGATAAAGATGTTAAAAGAGGATATTGAGGTGATATTTGAACAAGATCCTGCTGCTAGGAGCTACATCGAAGTTATTTTAACGTATTCTGGGCTCCATGCTATTTGGTCACATCGTTTAGCTCACGCGTTGTTTAAACGCAAATGGTTCTTTTTAGCACGTGTAATTTCACAGGTTAGTCGCTTCTTTACAGGAATTGAAATTCATCCGGGGGCAAAAATAGGACGACGCTTTTTTATTGACCACGGAATGGGAATCGTAATTGGAGAGACTTGCGAAATAGGAGACAATGTCACAGTTTATCAGGGAGTAACTTTAGGCGGTACGGGAAAAGAAAAAGGAAAACGTCATCCAACGATTAAAGACCACGTTCTTATTGCAACGGGTGCTAAAGTTTTAGGGTCCATTACCATTAACGAAAACTCAAAAATTGGTGCCGGGTCGGTTGTCTTGAATGATGTTCCTGAGAATTCAACAGTTGTGGGAATACCAGGTCGAGTCGTCATTCAAAATGGAGTTCGTATTAAAGATTTAAATCATCAGGATTTACCAGATCCAGATGCAGAGCGATTCAAGCAGCTTGAACATCAATTAAGCGAACTACAACAAGAAATCAAGCAGCTCAAAGAAGGGAAGATTTATCATGACAATTAAGCTATATAACACATTAACTCGTCAAAAAGAAGTGTTTACACCTTTAGAGGAAAATAAGGTTAAAATGTATGTCTGTGGTCCAACTGTTTATAACTATATTCATATTGGAAATGCAAGACCCGCCATTGTATTCGATACAGTGCGTCGCTATCTAGAGTTTAGAGGGTATGAAGTACAATATGTGTCAAACTTCACAGATGTTGATGACAAGCTAATTCGAGCAGCTAAAGAGCTGGGTGAAGATGTACCAACGATTGCAGAACGATTTATTAACGCTTATTTTGAGGATACGACAGCACTTGGCTGCAAACATGCGACTATACATCCTCGCGTAACAGAGAATATGGATATTATTATTGATTTTATTGATGAGCTAGTTAAAAAAGGCTATGCATATGAGTCAGATGGAGACGTTTATTACCGCACAAGAAAGTTCGAAGGTTACGGAAAGCTTTCACATCAATCAATTGATGAGCTGCAATCAGGTGCTCGTATTGAAGTTGGAGAAAAGAAAGAAGATCCGTTAGACTTTACGTTATGGAAAGCGGCAAAAGATGGTGAAATTGCATGGGATAGTCCATGGGGGCAAGGAAGACCAGGTTGGCATATCGAGTGCTCAGCGATGGCTCGTAAATACTTAGGAGATACAATCGACATTCATGCCGGCGGTCAGGACTTATCGTTTCCTCATCATGAAAACGAAATTGCACAGTCTGAAGCATTGACGGGAAAGACATTTGCGAAATATTGGTTGCATAATGGTTATATTAATATTGATAACGAAAAAATGTCGAAGTCATTAGGAAACTTTGTACTTGTACACGACATCATTCAAAAGCACGACCCATCACTATTAAGATTCTTTATTCTATCAGTACATTACCGTCACCCAATTAATTATAACGAAGAAATCCTTGAAAATACTCGAAAAGGCTATGAGCGTTTACAAACAGCTTATGTGAACTTAAAGCACCGTTTAGAGGCAGCAACAGACTTAAACGACGGTAATTCAGAATGGCTAACTAACATTGATGAGCTTCATAACAGTTTTATTAAAGAGATGGATGATGACTTTAATACAGCAAATGCTATTTCAGTGCTATTCGAACTGGCTAAGCAAGCAAATGTATATCTACTCGAAAAGACAACATCAAAAGAAGTAATTGAAGCATTCATTAATGAATTTAACCAATTAGGTGGAGCTTTAGGCTTAACATTTGACGCTCAAGAATTAGTAGATGAGGAAATTGAAAATCTCATTCAACAGCGAATTGATGCTCGTAAAAACCGTGACTTTAAATTAGCTGATCAGATTCGCGATGAATTAAAAGCTAAGAATATTATTTTAGAGGACACGGCTCAAGGAACGCGTTGGAAAAGAGGATGATTGTTTAATGACTGAAAAAAAGTTAGATGTGAAGCAGTTGAATAGCCTAGCATTAGCTTATATGGGTGATGCAGTATTCGACTTGCATGTAAGGAAACATTTGCTTGGGTTAGGGACAGTACGCCCTAACCAGCTTCATAACAAAGCGAAAAAATATGTTTCAGCTAAAGCTCAAGCTCAGATTGTCTATCATTTTAAAGAAATTGAGTTCTTAGATGATGAAGAGCTAGCGGTGCTAAGAAGAGGACGTAATGCAAAATCAGGCACAGTTCCTAAAAACACGGATGTACAAACGTACCGCTATAGCACAGCGTTTGAAGCGTTAGTTGGCTATCATTACTTATTGGGTAACCATGAGCGTTCTCAGGAAATTATTACAAAAGCAATCTCTTTCATTTTTGAAGGAGAGGGAGGAAATTAATATGCAGCAGCAGGATTATATTATCGGACGAAATGCCGTATTAGAAGCATTAAAATCAGAAAGAGAAATTAACAAGTTATGGATTGCAGAGGGCTCTCAGGGGGGATCCATGGGAGAAATTGTGAAATTTGCTAAACGAAACGGCGTATTAGTCCAGTATGTGCCTAAAAAGAAAATTGAACAAATGGTTCAAGGCACGCATCAAGGTGTATTAGCTCTAGTTGCGGCGTATTCATATGCTGAAATTGATGAACTGTTTGAAAAAGCAGCACAAAAAAATGAAGATCCTTTCTTTTTAGTACTAGATGAGTTAGAAGACCCGCACAACTTAGGTTCAATTATGAGAACAGCAGATGCAGTTGGTGCTCACGGGATTATTATTCCAAAGCGCAGATCTGTGGGGTTGACATCAACTGTAGCTAAATCATCAACTGGAGCTATTGAACATATTCCAGTTGCTCGCGTAACGAACTTAGCTCGCACTATTGATGAATTAAAGGAAAGGGGAGTATGGGTAGCTGGTACAGATGCAAAAGAAAGCGATGACTATCGAAACTTAGATGGTACAATGCCACTAGCTTTAGTTATTGGAAGTGAAGGTAAAGGAATGAGTCGCCTTGTTCGAGAAAAGTGTGACTTTTTAGTAAGGCTTCCGATGGTTGGTCACGTAACATCCTTAAATGCATCAGTAGCAGCAAGTTTATTGATGTATGAAGTGTATCGTAAACGTCACCCATTAGGAAGATAAAATGGATATTTTATTAGTAGATGGTTATAACATGATTGGTGCATGGCCTAACTTACGAAATCTACGTGACCATGATTTAGCGGGAGCCCGAGATTTGCTTATTGAAAAGCTTGCTGAGTACCAAGCTTATACAGGCTACCGCGTCATTGTGGTATTTGACGCACATATGGTTCAAGGAATTGAAAAGAAAGCTCATAACTATAAAATTGAAGTCGTTTTTACACGTGAAAATGAAACAGCTGATGAGTATATTGAAAAATTGGCTCAAGATTTAAATAACGTAGCGACACAGGTCCATGTTGCGACATCAGATTTTACTGAACAGTGGGCGATATTTGGTCAAGGAGCATTACGGAAATCCGCCCGGGAATTGTATAATGAAATTCAAGAGATTGAAAGATTTATCAAAATTGAAGTAAAGTCCATTCAAACGCAAAAGCCAGCGGCAAGGATTAAATTGCCTGACGGAGTTGCTGAAATTTTCGAAAAATGGAGACGCGGCGAGAAGTGAGGCTGTTGACGGTGGAGAATTAGCTACTGTATAATATTTCTATCTACTGTGCGGTCAGGGGGATCGATATGGGCGATAACTATGGGAGAAAACTTCATGCTCATTTCGAACAACAAGAAGATGAAGAAGTTGTCGAGCTTGTGCATAAAGGTGACATTGATGCATTAGAGTATTTGATTCACAAGTACAAGAATTTTGTTCGAGCTAAAGCACGGTCGTACTTTTTAATAGGGGCAGATAGAGAAGATATTATTCAAGAAGGCATGATAGGGTTATATAAAGCTATTCGTGACTTTAGAGAAGATAAACTTACTTCATTTAAAGCGTTTGCTGAACTATGTATTACCAGGCAAATCATCACAGCGATTAAAACGGCTACAAGACAAAAGCATATTCCGCTAAATTCTTATGTGTCGTTGGACAAGCCTATTTACGATGAGGAATCTGATCGAACATTGCTAGATGTTATTTCGGGAACCAAGGTCATGAACCCAGAAGAACTCTTGATTAATAGAGAAAAGTTCGATGATATTGAATTAAAGATGGCAGAGCTTTTGAGTGATTTAGAAAGAAAAGTACTCGTATTGTATTTAGACGGTCGCTCTTACCAAGAAATCTCAGAAGATCTAAACCGCCATGTAAAATCAATCGATAATGCGTTGCAGCGAGTTAAACGTAAGCTAGAGCGCTACTTAGAAATCCGTGAAATTACCACGTAGCCTGTATTGACACAGGAAGAAAGTGTGTGATACTTTCTTATAGACATTATCACTTATATAGGTGGCTAACAAAATGCGTAAAAAAGTTGTAATGGCATGTGTAGAATGTGGTAGTCGCAACTATACAACGATGAAAAGTACAGAGCAAAGCAACATTCGTTTAGAGATGAAGAAGTTTTGCAAATCTTGCAACTCACATGTCCAGCATCGTGAAACAAAATAGATTAAAAAGCTGCACAGATTAATACCCCTTTTATTTTAATGGAGGTTACAAACATGAACCGTGTAGGGAAATTTTTGCGTGACGTTGGTCGTGAAATGAAGAAGGTCAGCTGGCCTAAACGAAATGAACTAGTTCGCTATACAATTACAGTTGTTTCTACAGTTATTTTCATGACCGTCTTTTTCGCAGTTGTCGATTATGGAATCTCATCATTGATTCGTTTAATCCCTTGAATAATTTAATGATAATCATGGTATAATGAAACTAAATGATGATTTCTTCTTAAAAAGCCCGGGTACGGGTTTTTTAATTTGTTTTGAGAATGATATGAACTAGAACAGGTGAAGGTTCTAGTTCATCTTCTGTGCAATAGATACTTGAACACTTTATAGGAAGCTGGGAGGGAAGGACATTACGTCCTCAAAAATGGAGAAAAATTGGTATGTTGTTCATACTTATTCAGGGTATGAGAATAAAGTAAAGACGAATTTAGAAAAGCGTGTAGAAACAATGGGCATGCAAGATAAAATCTTCCGCGTGGTGGTACCTGAAGAAGAAGAAAGAGAAATTAAAAACAATAAAGAAAAGATAACAAAGAAGAAAGTATTTCCAGGTTATGTGTTAGTAGAGATTATTATGACAGATGATTCATGGTACGTGGTACGTAACACTCCTGGTGTAACAGGTTTCGTTGGGTCAGCCGGTTCAGGTTCTAAACCGACACCTCTATTACCAGAAGAAGTAGAAATGATTTTAAAGCAAATGGGTATGGATGAAAGTCATGCTGAATTTGACTTTGAGTTAAAAGAAACGGTTCTAGTTAAAGAAGGTCCGTTTGCGAACTTTGAAGGCACAATCGAAGAAATTGATACGGACAAGCGCAAAATTAAAGTTCATGTTGATATGTTCGGACGTCAAACACCTGTTGAGTTAGAGTTTACACAAATTGAAAAAATATAACTTTTAAAACCTTGCATTTCATCTGTTTTAATGTTAATATTTCATAAGTCAGTATGTCTCAATCTTGAGACTAAAACAACTATTTCTTTATTTTATATATAAAGAACTTGGAGTGGGAGGGCATCGCCCTATTACCACATCACGGACTTAAGGAGGTGTGTCTCGTGGCTAAAAAAGTAATTAAACTTGTAAAATTACAAATTCCTGCTGGTAAAGCAAACCCAGCACCACCAGTTGGTCCTGCATTAGGTCAAGCCGGTGTTAACATCATGGGATTCTGTAAAGAATTTAACGCTCGCACAGCTGATCAAGCTGGTTTAATCATTCCTGTTGAAATTACGGTATTTGAAGACCGTTCATTTACATTTATTACGAAAACTCCACCTGCTGCTGTATTACTTAAGAAAGCGGCTGGTATTGAGTCAGGTTCTGGTGAACCAAACCGTAATAAAGTTGCAACAGTCAAGCGTGACAAAGTACGTGAGATTGCTGAAACAAAAATGCCTGACCTAAACGCTGCTAACGTTGAGTCTGCAATGCGTATGGTAGAAGGTACAGCACGTAGCATGGGAATCGTAGTTGAAGACTAATCCCAAATGATTAGGTGTTAGAAGGTTGCGAGATAGGGATAGCTTCCGTTTCGCAACCTTTATTAGTGGGAGGTTATTCCGTTAATACCACATAAGGAGGAAAACAAAATGGCTAAAAAAGGTAAAAAGTACGTTGAAGCTGCGAAGCTTGTAGATCGTACACAAGCTTACTCAGTTCAAGAAGCAATTGAATTAGTAAAGAAAACAAACACAACTAAATTTGATGCAACTGTTGAAGTAGCATTCCGTTTAGGCGTTGACCCTAAGAAAGCTGACCAACAAATTCGTGGTGCAGTAGTACTTCCAAATGGTACTGGTAAAACTCAACGTGTATTAGTATTTGCTAAAGGTGAGAAAGCGAAAGAAGCAGAAGCTGCTGGAGCTGACTACGTTGGCGATTCTGATTACATCAACAAAATCCAACAAGGTTGGTTTGAATTTGACGTAATCGTTGCTACACCAGACATGATGGGTGAAGTTGGTAAACTTGGTCGTGTATTAGGACCAAAAGGCTTAATGCCAAACCCTAAAACTGGTACTGTAACATTCGATGTTGAGAAAGCTGTTAATGAAATCAAAGCTGGTAAAGTAGAATACCGCGTTGATAAAGCTGGTAACATCCACGTACCAATCGGTAAAGTATCATTCGAAGATAGCAAGTTAATTGAAAACTTCACTACAATCTTCGAAACTATGCAAAAAGCTAAGCCTGCAGCTGCAAAAGGAACATATATGAAGAACTTAGCTGTATCTTCAACTATGGGGCCTGGTATCAAAGTTGATATCGCAACTTTCAGCGCAGCTAACTAATTATTGGAAATAAATTGGTGTTGACTTTCTGAGTCCAACTGATTACAATAGATAATGTTGTTAAAAAAATAACATTTGTACCGTAGACAGTAGGTGCCTGTAAGGCTTAATTTCCTACCGAGGTGTGTGTGATAAATTAGTGAACGTTCTGATTCGCTTATAACACCTCCATGTCTTAGTTGTCATGGAGGTGTTTTATTTGCACCTTGTATGAGTGTACGGAAGGAAATCTACAGGAGGTGTAAAAATGAGCAACGTAATTGAACAAAAGAAACAAGTTGTTGATGAAATTGCTGACAAGCTTAAAGCAAGTGGATCAGCAATCGTAGTTGACTACCGTGGGTTAAATGTTGCTGAAGTAACTGAACTTCGTAAGCAATTACGTGACGCGGGAATTGAGTTCAAAGTATACAAAAACACTTTAACTCGCCGTGCTGTAGAAAAGGTTGAACTAAACAGCCTTAACGAAGCGCTAGTTGGTCCAAACGCAATTGCATTTGGTGGAGAAGACGTTATTGCTCCAGCTAAAATTCTTAACAGCTTCGCTAAAGAACACGAAGCGTTAGAAATTAAAGCTGGTGTTATCGAAGGTAATGTAGCAACTGTTGATGAAATTAAAGCTATTGCTGAACTTCCATCTCGCGAAGGCTTACTTTCTATGTTACTTAGCGTTCTTCAAGCTCCAATCCGCAACCTTGCTCTTGCTACAAAAGCTGTGGCAGATCAAAAAGAAGAACAAGGTGCATAATTTAGTCTGTTATATATAACACAATCACAAGGAGGAAATTAACAATGACTCAAGAACAAATCATTGAAGCAGTTAAAAATATGACTGTTTTAGAACTTAACGATTTAGTAAAAGCAATTGAAGAAGAATTTGGCGTAACTGCTGCTGCTCCTGTAGCTGTAGCTGGCGGTGCTGCTGGTGAAGCTGCTGCTGAGAAAACTGAATTTGACCTAGTACTTGAAAGTGCTGGCGGCCAAAAAATCAAAGTTATCAAAGTAGTACGTGAAATCACTGGTCTTGGCTTAAAAGAAGCTAAAGAAATCGTTGATAACGCTCCAAAAGCTCTTAAAGAAGGTATTTCTAAAGAAGAAGCTGAAGAAGCAAAAGCTAAACTTGAAGAAGTTGGCGCTTCTGTAGAAGTTAAGTAATTATTACTTAACATTTGATATGAAAAAGCTCGCTTATTCAAGCGAGCTTTTTTGCTTCTGTTTCTCTATTCGTTTATAGTATTAGAGGATGCCTTTTAGAAGGAGGAGTTCAGTTGACAGAACACTATTTTTCAAACACACCATCGGCTAGCAGTAATGAAGAGACATTTTCGTTTGAACTTCGAGGACAATCTTTTCGTTTCACTAGCGATCATGGTGTTTTCTCTAAAAAAGAAGTTGATTTTGGTTCTCGAGTGCTAATTGACAGCTTTGAGGTTAATAACGTAAAAGGTCCTATTCTAGACGTCGGCTGTGGATATGGTCCTATCGGTTTAGCGATGGCTAAACTTCATCCGGATGAGCAAGTGCATATGGTTGATGTTAACGAGCGCGCATTAGCTTTATCAGAAAAGAATGCAAAAGCTAATGGGATTGATAATGTTCAAATTTATCAGAGCTTTTGCTATAGTAATGTGAAAATTGATCATTTCTCTACTATTCTTACGAACCCACCAATTCGTGCTGGTAAAAAAATTGTACACGAAATTCTTGAAGGGGCATATAGCCATCTCG
Organism: Priestia veravalensis; assembly: GCF_001457055.1. Classification (NCBI taxonomy): domain Bacteria; kingdom Bacillati; phylum Bacillota; class Bacilli; order Caryophanales; family Bacillaceae; genus Priestia; species Priestia veravalensis. The sequence goes on from NZ_KQ758652.1 coordinate 20,746, forward strand.
TTGAACAAGGTGAATTATGGGTCGTGATTCAAAAGAAACAGGGAGCTCCTTCCGCTTTAACGAAACTAGAGTCTCTATTTGAAGAAGTAGAGGTAGTAGAAAAGAAAAAAGGCTATTATATCATACGTGCTAAAAAATGTTGACTAATATTTTTTAGTATGTTAGCATTATAAAATGCCAATATATAAATATTCCATATAGACCTCTGTTATACATAAAATTGCACGTATAATTTGAGAATGTATGGGAAAACTAATAAAATCAATAGTACGTTTTATGAAATTGTGGTTTTCTATTTAAAGAAACCATTTTTCTTTTGTTCAATAATAAACAATAGTTTATTATATGTCTTGAATAATAACGCTTGATTTGAGGGGTGAATCAGTTGACAGGTCAACTAGTTCAGTATGGACGCCACCGCCAGCGCAGAAGTTATGCTCGTATCAGTGAGGTTCTAGAATTACCAAACTTAATCGAGATTCAAACGGCTTCATACCAATGGTTTTTAGATGAAGGATTACGAGAAATGTTCCAGGATATTTCTCCAATCGATGATTTTACTGGTAATTTATCACTAGAATTTATTGACTACAGCTTAGGTGAGCCAAAGTATTCAGTAGAAGAGTCTAAAGAACGTGATGTAACTTATGCAGCACCTCTTCGTGTTAAGGTGCGTTTAATTAATAAAGAAACAGGTGAAGTAAAAGACCAAGATGTGTTTATGGGTGATTTCCCATTGATGACGGAAACTGGTACGTTTGTTATTAACGGTGCTGAGCGCGTTATCGTATCACAATTGGTACGTTCACCAAGCGTCTACTACAGTGGAAAAGTAGATAAAAATGGTAAAAAGGGATATACAGCTACTGTTATTCCAAACCGTGGAGCATGGTTAGAATATGAAACTGATGCAAAAGACGTCGTTTATGTGCGTATTGATCGTACTCGTAAACTTCCAGTATCAGTACTGTTACGTGCGTTAGGTTTTGGTTCAGACCAAGAGATTATTGATCTAATTGGAGATAATGAGTACATCCGTAACACGCTTGAAAAAGATAACACGGAAAGTACAGAAAAAGCGCTACTAGAAATCTATGAGCGCTTACGTCCAGGTGAGCCACCAACTGTAGAAAATGCAAAATCATTGCTTGTATCTCGATTTTTTGATCCAAAGCGCTATGATTTAGCAAACGTTGGTCGTTACAAGATTAATAAAAAGCTTCATATTAAACATCGTTTGTTTAATCAAAAATTAGCAGAAACATTAGTTGATCATGAAACGGGTGAAATTATTGCTGAAAAAGGTGCAATGATTGATCGTCGTACATTAGATCGCTTAATTCCAATGCTTGAAAGTGGAGTAAACTTCAAAACTTATAGCCCGGTTGGCGGAGTTTTAGAAGACAATGTCACGTTACAATCTATCAAGATTTATGCTCCAAACGATCCGGATGGAGAGAAAGTTATTACAGTTTCCGGTAATGCTTACGTGACAGAAGAAGTAAAGAATATTACACCGGCTGATATTCTAGCATCAATTAGCTACTTCTTTAATTTACTTCACCAAGTAGGGGATACAGATGATATCGACCATTTAGGAAATCGTCGTCTTCGTTCTGTAGGGGAATTGTTGCAAAACCAATTCCGTATTGGTTTATCTCGTATGGAGCGTGTTGTGCGTGAGAGAATGTCTATTCAAGACACGAACACAATTACTCCTCAACAGTTAATCAATATTCGCCCTGTAATTGCTGCTATTAAAGAATTCTTTGGTAGCTCTCAGCTTTCTCAGTTCATGGACCAAACAAACCCGTTAGCTGAATTGACACATAAGCGCCGTCTGTCTGCATTAGGACCAGGTGGTTTGACTCGTGAGCGTGCTGGATTCGAAGTTCGTGACGTTCACTACTCTCACTATGGTCGTATGTGTCCAATCGAAACGCCTGAGGGACCAAACATTGGGTTAATTAACTCATTATCTTCTTATGCAAAAGTAAATAAATTCGGCTTTATTGAAACGCCATATCGTCGTATTGATCCTGAAACAGGTAAAGTTACGTCGAGAATTGATTACTTAACTGCTGATGAAGAAGATAACTATGTAGTTGCTCAAGCGAATGCGCGCTTAGGTGAAGATGGTTCTTTCTTAGATGAAAATGTTGTAGCCCGTTTCCGTGGTGAAAATACAGTTATCCGTCGTGATCGTTTAGATTACATGGACGTATCACCAAAGCAAGTAGTATCCGCGGCAACAGCTTGTATTCCATTCTTAGAGAATGATGACTCAAACCGTGCATTAATGGGTGCCAACATGCAACGTCAAGCAGTACCGTTGTTAAACCCAGAAGCGCCACTTGTTGGAACAGGTATGGAATATGTATCTGGTAAAGACTCAGGAGCTGCAGTTATCTGTAAGCACCCTGGTGTTGTTGAGCGCGTGGAAGCAAAACAAGTTTTTGTTCGTCGTTATGAAGAGGTAGACGGGCAAAAAGTTAAAGGTAACTTAGATAAATACAAGCTTCTTAAGTTTGTTCGTTCGAACCAAGGTACTTGCTACAACCAGCGTCCAATTGTTTCAGTTGGCGATGAAGTTGTAAAAGGTGAAATCCTAGCTGACGGCCCTTCTATGGAAAAAGGAGAGCTTGCATTAGGACGTAACGTTTTAGTAGGTTTCATGACTTGGGACGGATATAACTATGAGGATGCTATTATCATGAGTGAACGTCTTGTAAAAGACGATGTATATACTTCTGTTCATATTGAAGAATATGAGTCTGAGTCTCGTGATACGAAACTAGGACCAGAAGAAATTACACGTGATATTCCAAACGTGGGTGAAGATGCTCTTCGTAACCTAGATGAGCGTGGTATCATTCGCATTGGTGCCGAAGTTAAAGATGGTGATCTTTTAGTTGGTAAAGTAACGCCTAAAGGTGTTACGGAACTAACAGCTGAAGAGCGCTTATTACATGCAATCTTTGGTGAAAAAGCACGTGAGGTTCGCGATACTTCATTACGTGTACCACATGGTGGAGGCGGAATTATCCTTGATGTTAAAGTCTTCAATCGTGAAGATGGCGATGAGTTACCACCAGGTGTAAACCAACTTGTTCGCGTGTATATCGTTCAGAAGCGTAAAATTTCTGAAGGTGACAAAATGGCCGGTCGTCACGGTAACAAAGGTGTAATCTCGCGTATTTTACCAGAGGAAGATATGCCTTACTTACCAGATGGAACTCCAATCGATATCATGTTAAACCCACTAGGGGTACCTTCTCGTATGAACATCGGGCAAGTATTAGAGCTTCATTTAGGTATGGCGGCTCGTAAACTTGGAATTCATGTTGCATCTCCAGTATTTGATGGTGCTCGTGAAGAAGATGTTTGGGCGACGATTGAAGAGGCAGGCATGTCACGTGATGCGAAAACTGTATTATACGATGGTCGTACAGGTGAACCTTTCGATAATCGTGTATCAGTAGGTATTATGTACATGATTAAACTTGCTCACATGGTAGACGATAAGCTTCACGCACGTTCTACTGGACCATATTCACTTGTTACCCAACAGCCATTAGGTGGTAAAGCGCAATTTGGTGGACAACGTTTTGGAGAGATGGAAGTATGGGCGCTGGAAGCATACGGTGCTGCTTATACGCTACAAGAGATTCTAACTGTGAAGTCGGATGATGTTGTTGGTCGTGTGAAAACATATGAAGCCATCGTAAAAGGCGAAAATATTCCAGAGCCAGGTATACCTGAATCATTCAAAGTATTAATTAAAGAATTACAAAGTTTAGGTATGGATGTAAAAATGCTTTCAGCTGATGAGCAAGAGATTGACATTGTAGATTCAGAGGATGATCAAGAACAACAATCCGAATCTATTATGTCTGATATAGAACCAGAAGGAATTTCTGAAGGTCAAAAAGACCCTGTTATCAAAGAGTAAGGAATTACTTTCATATAAAAGTATACGCACGTTAAGGGAAAAAACCTGTAGATTAAAAGGGAGGTAGGCTCCTTGCTAGATGTAAATAACTTTGAGTATATGAAAATTGGTCTAGCTTCGCCAGATAAAATTCGCTCTTGGTCATACGGTGAGGTAAAAAAACCGGAAACGATCAACTATCGTACATTAAAACCTGAAAAAGATGGTTTGTTTTGTGAGCGCATCTTTGGTCCACAAAAGGACTGGGAGTGCCACTGTGGTAAATACAAACGCGTTCGTTACAAAGGCGTAGTATGTGACCGTTGTGGAGTAGAAGTAACAAGAGCAAAAGTACGTCGTGAACGTATGGGACATATTGAACTAGCTGCACCTGTTTCACATATTTGGTACTTCAAAGGTATCCCTAGCCGCATGGGACTTGTCTTAGACATGTCCCCTCGTGCGCTAGAGGAAATTATCTATTTTGCTTCATATGTTGTAACAGATGCTGGTGATACACCGCTTGAAAAGAAACAGCTATTATCTGAAAAAGAATATCGTGCATATCGTGAAAAGTATGGAAAAACTTTCCATGCAGCGATGGGTGCGGAAGCTGTTAAGAAATTATTACAAGACATCGATCTTGACAAAGAAGTAGATGCTCTAAAAGAAGAGCTTAAAACTGCTCAAGGTCAACGTCGTACACGTGCAATTAAGCGTTTAGAAGTGTTGGAAGCTTTCCGTCACTCTGGTAATGAGCCTTCTTGGATGATCTTAGATGTTTTACCGGTTATCCCACCGGAACTTCGTCCAATGGTTCAATTAGATGGTGGACGTTTTGCAACTTCTGACCTAAATGATTTATATCGTCGTGTAATTAACCGTAACAACCGCTTAAAACGTTTACTAGATCTTGGAGCTCCTAGCATTATCGTTCAAAACGAAAAGCGTATGCTTCAAGAAGCTGTAGATGCTTTAATCGATAACGGTCGTCGTGGGCGCCCTGTAACAGGTCCTGGTAACCGTCCGTTAAAATCTCTTTCACATATGTTAAAAGGTAAGCAAGGACGCTTCCGTCAAAACTTACTTGGTAAACGTGTTGACTACTCTGGGCGTTCTGTAATCGTTGTAGGACCGAACTTAAAGATGTACCAATGTGGTTTACCAAAAGAAATGGCGTTAGAACTATTTAAGCCGTTTGTTATGAAAGAGTTAGTTGAGCGTGGTTTAGCTCATAACATCAAGAGTGCGAAACGTAAAATCGAGCGCGTTCAACCTGAAGTATGGGACGTATTAGAATCGGTTATTAAAGAGCATCCAGTTCTGTTAAACCGTGCACCTACACTTCACAGACTTGGTATCCAAGCGTTTGAACCTACATTAGTAGAAGGTCGTGCAATCCGTCTACATCCACTTGTATGTACAGCATACAATGCGGACTTTGATGGTGACCAAATGGCCGTTCACGTACCGTTATCTGCAGAAGCACAAGCAGAAGCGCGCATCTTAATGTTAGCAGCGCAAAACATCCTGAATCCAAAAGATGGTAAACCAGTTGTTACACCATCTCAAGATATGGTATTAGGTAACTACTACTTAACACTTGAGCGTGAAGACGCAGTGGGTGAAGGTATGGTATTTAAAGATACAAATGAGGCGTTGCTGGCATACCAAAACGGATATGTACATTTACATACTCGTGTTGGTGTATACGCTGGTTCTTTAAATAACCAAACATTTACTGAAGCACAAAATCAACAATTGTTAGTGACGACTGTAGGTAAGCTTGTATTTAACGAAATCTTACCGGAATCATTCCCGTATATTAACGAACCAACAAGAGAAAACCTTGAAGTTAAGACACCGGATAAATACTTTGTTGAAAAAGGTGCTGACGTAAAAGAATTCATTAAAAATCAACCTGCAATTGCACCATTTAAGAAAAAAATCTTAGGTAATATCATTGCTGAAGTATTCAAACGCTTTAAGATTACTGAAACGTCTAAAATGCTTGATCGCATGAAAGACTTAGGTTTCAAATATTCTACTAAAGCTGGTATTACAGTTGGTGTAGCAGATATCGTTGTATTAGGTGAAAAAGAAGTTATCTTACAAGAAGCGCAAGCTAAAGTAGATAATGTTCTAAAACAATTCCGTCGTGGTTTAATTACTGAAGATGAGCGTTATGATCGCGTAATCTCAATTTGGAGTAGTGCGAAAGACGTTATCCAAGGTAAGCTGATGGAATCCTTAGATAAACGAAATCCAATCTTTATGATGAGTGACTCTGGTGCCCGTGGTAACGCATCTAACTTCACGCAGCTTGCTGGTATGCGTGGTCTGATGGCTAACCCGTCTGGACGTATCATCGAGTTACCAATCAAATCAAGTTTCCGTGAAGGTTTAACAGTATTAGAATACTTTATCTCTACTCACGGCGCGCGTAAAGGTCTTGCTGATACAGCCCTTAAAACAGCTGACTCAGGTTATCTTACTCGCCGTCTTGTTGATGTGGCTCAAGATGTTATCGTTCGTGATGATGATTGCGGTACAGACCGAGGAATCTTGGCTGTTGCAATCAAAGAAGGCACGGAGGAAATCGAAAAGCTGGATGAGCGTCTAATTGGACGTTATGCACGTAAAACTGTTGTTCATCCAGAAACAAACGAAGTACTTGTAGCAGAAAATGAATTAATTACAGAAGATCTAGCTGAAGAAATTGTAAATGCTGGTGTTGAAGAAGTATGGATTCGTTCTGCGTTTACTTGTAACACTCGTCATGGAGTATGTAAAAAATGTTACGGACGTAACTTGGCAACTGGTTCAGAAGTTGAAGTTGGTGAAGCAGTTGGTATTATCGCTGCTCAATCAATCGGTGAGCCAGGTACACAGTTAACGATGCGTACATTCCATACTGGTGGGGTTGCCGGAGATGACATCACTCAAGGTTTACCTCGTATCCAAGAGATCTTTGAAGCTCGTAACCCTAAAGGCCAAGCTGTTATTTCAGAAATCGAAGGTACCGTTACTTCAATTACTGAAGGACGTGACCGTCAGCATGAAATTACAGTTCAAGGTGACATTGAAACACGCTCTTACACAGCTCCTTACAGTGCACGCTTGAAGGTAGCTGAAGGCCAAGAGATTGCTCGTGGTCAAGAGTTAACAGAAGGTTCAATTGATCCGAAAGAGTTATTAAAAGTAAAAGATATCACTGCTGTTCAAGAATACCTGCTACGTGAAGTACAAAAAGTATACCGTATGCAAGGGGTAGAAATTGGTGATAAGCACGTTGAAGTAATGGTACGCCAAATGCTTCGTAAAGTGAGAGTAATGGATTCTGGAGATACAGATGTATTACCAGGTTCACTATTAGATATTCACCAATTCACTGATGCTAACGAAAAAGTGTTACTAGAGGGCAATCGTCCAGCTACTGGTCGACCTGTACTACTTGGTATCACAAAAGCATCTCTTGAAACGGATTCCTTCTTATCAGCAGCATCATTCCAAGAAACTACTCGTGTTCTTACAGATGCAGCTATTAAAGGAAAACGTGATGAACTATTAGGTCTTAAAGAGAACGTTATTATTGGTAAACTTGTTCCTGCTGGTACTGGTATGAATAGATATCGTAATGCTGAACCAGTTAAAAATCAGGTTGAAGAGCCAGTAACAATCGATTAATAAGTAGTCATTTTTCTAGAATGGATGTTTTTTTAAAAAAACTGCATCGTGCAGTTGACATCCATTCTAGGGAATGATACTATATCAAAGGTGCTCCTATAAACTACCTGTTGCTTTGGAGGATATGATAATGTCTTATGAAAAAGTATCACAGGCTGATCATATTATTGTAGGAACTAAGCAGACAGTGAAAGCTTTAAAAAAAGGAATTGTAAAGGAAGTTATACTTGCGGATAATGCAGACACCTACATTACCGACTTGGTAGTGAAAGTTGCTGTGCAAGAAAACACCCCTTACAGTTTTGTTAACTCTATGAAAGAGCTTGGAAAAGCTTGTGGAATAGAAGTAGATGCGGCAGCTGTTGCAATTATTAGTTAACACGTTTTTGGACTAGTGTTCAAAAACTTTGTTTTTTGCTAAAAAATGAACCACCTGGATGTGTGGTCTTACAAAAGCTGAAAGGAGGAAATTCAAATGCCTACTATTAATCAACTAATCCGTAAAGGTCGTGTGAGCAAGGTTCAAAAATCTGACTCACCTGCTTTAAACAAAGGTTACAACAGCTTTAAAAAAGCTCAAACTAACCAATCTTCTCCACAAAAACGTGGTGTATGTACACGTGTGGGTACTATGACACCGAAGAAACCGAACTCGGCTCTTCGTAAATATGCTCGTGTACGTTTAACTAACGGTATCGAGGTTACTGCTTATATCCCAGGTATTGGTCACAACTTACAAGAACACAGCGTGGTACTTATCCGCGGTGGACGTGTAAAAGATTTACCAGGGGTACGTTACCATATCGTACGTGGTGCGTTAGATACTGCTGGTGTGGATGGCCGTATGCAAGGTCGTTCTAAATATGGTACTAAGCGACCAAAAGCAGCTAAAAAATAATATAAACAACAAATAGAATTATTCTCATAAGTGAAAGGAGGAAATTAGAATGCCACGTAAGGGTCCTGTTGCAAAGAGAGACGTATTACCAGATCCAATTTACAATTCAAAGCTTGTATCACGCTTAATCAACAAAATGATGCTTGATGGAAAGCGCGGTAAATCACAAGCTATTCTTTATAGAGCATTCGATCTAGTACAAGAGCGCAGTGGTAAAGAAGCTATGGAAGTATTCGACCAAGCTCTTAAAAACATCATGCCTGTATTAGAAGTTAGAGCACGCCGTGTAGGGGGTTCTAACTACCAAGTTCCTGTAGAAGTACGTCCAGAGCGTCGTACAACTCTAGGTCTTCGTTGGTTAGTAAACTATGCTCGTCTTCGTGGAGAAAAAACGATGGAAGAGCGTTTAGCTAACGAAATCCTTGACGCAGCTAACAACACTGGTGCTGCAGTTAAGAAACGTGAAGATACTCATAAAATGGCAGAAGCGAACAAAGCGTTTGCTCACTACCGTTGGTAATCTTTTAACGAATCAACTTAAAAAACTAATTATAATTATAATATGGAAGGAGAAATACCTAACATGGCAAGAGAGTTCTCCTTAGAAAACACTCGTAATATTGGTATCATGGCTCATATTGATGCTGGTAAAACAACAACAACTGAGCGTGTTCTTTATTATACTGGTCGTATCCATAAAATTGGTGAAACTCATGAAGGAGCTTCACAAATGGACTGGATGGAGCAGGAGCAAGAGCGTGGTATTACAATCACGTCTGCTGCAACAACTGCTTCTTGGAAAGGTCACCGTGTTAACATCATCGATACTCCTGGACACGTAGACTTCACTGTAGAAGTTGAACGTTCACTTCGTGTACTTGATGGTGCGGTGGCAGTTCTTGATGCTCAATCTGGTGTTGAGCCTCAAACAGAAACTGTATGGCGTCAGGCTACTACATACGGTGTACCGCGTGTAGTATTCGTAAACAAAATGGATAAAATCGGTGCTGACTTCTTGTACTCTGTTAAAACGATTCATGATCGTTTAGGTGCAAATGCTCACCCAATCCAATTGCCAATCGGTGCTGAAGATCAATTCACAGGAATCATTGACTTAGTGGAAATGAAAGCTTACCACTACGGTAATGACCTAGGAACTGATATTCAAGAAATTGAGATTCCAGAAGAATACAAAGAATTAGCTGAAGAATATAATGCTAAACTTGTAGAAGCTGCTGCAGAACTTGATGAAGAATTAATGATGAAGTATCTTGAAGAAGGCGAGCTTAGCGTTGAAGAACTAAAAGCTGCTATCCGTAAAGGTACTTGTGACGTTGAATTCTTCCCAGTTCTTTGTGGATCAGCGTTCAAAAACAAAGGTGTACAATTAATGTTGAACTCGGTAATTGATTACTTACCAGCTCCAACAGATGTACCAGCAATCAAAGGTATCACTCCTGATACTGATGAAGAAGTTGTACGTCCATCTAGCGACGACGCTCCATTCTCAGCTTTAGCGTTTAAAGTAATGACAGATCCATACGTAGGGAAATTAACATTCTTCCGCGTATATTCTGGAATTCTTAACTCTGGTTCTTATGTACAGAACTCTACAAAAGGTAAGCGTGAGCGTGTAGGACGTATCCTACAAATGCATGCTAACTCTCGTGAAGAGATTTCAGCTGTATATGCTGGAGATATCGCTGCTGCTGTAGGTTTGAAAGATACTACTACTGGTGACACTTTATGTGATGAAAAGAATCTTGTTATTCTTGAGTCTATGGAGTTCCCAGAGCCAGTTATTTCATTATCTGTTGAGCCTAAGTCAAAAGCTGACCAAGATAAGATGACAACTGCTCTTCAAAAACTACAAGAAGAAGATCCAACTTTCCGTGCGGAAACTAACACAGAGACTGGTCAAATCATCATCTCTGGTATGGGTGAACTTCACTTAGATATCATCGTTGACCGTATGCGTCGCGAGTTCAAAGTAGAAGCTAACGTTGGTGCTCCTCAAGTAGCATACCGTGAAACTTTCCGCGGTTCTGCGAAAGTTGAAGGTAAATTTGCACGTCAATCTGGTGGTCGTGGACAATTCGGTCACGTTTGGATTGAGTTTGAACCGAACGAAGAAGGTAAAGGCTTCGAATTCGAAAACAAAATTGTTGGTGGTGTAGTTCCACGTGAATACATCCCTGCAGTTCAAGCTGGTCTTGAAGATGCACTTCAAAACGGTGTATTAGCAGGTTACCCAGTAATCGATGTTAAAGCTGCTTTAGTAGACGGTTCTTACCATGACGTTGACTCAAGTGAGATGGCGTTTAAAATTGCTGCTTCTATGGCACTTAAAAACGCAGTTTCAAAATGTAACCCAGTTATTCTTGAGCCAATGATGAAAGTTGAAGTTGTAATTCCTGATGAGTACTTAGGTGACATCATGGGTGACATCACTTCTCGTCGTGGACGTGTAGAAGGTATGGAAGCTCGCGGAAACGCTCAAGTAGTACGCGCATTCGTACCACTTTCTGAAATGTTTGGTTATGCAACTGCATTACGTTCTAATACTCAAGGTCGTGGAAACTACTCAATGCACTTTGATCATTATGAAGAAGTACCAAAGTCTATTTCAGAAGAAATTATTAAAAAAAATAAAGGTGAATAATTGATTTTCACTCTTTATTAAAGTATAACTACTTATGTACGCTGTGAAAGTGGAGTTGATTCCTTTTCACGGCCTCATAAATTTACATTATAAGAAATTAAGGAGGCGTTACGAATGGGTAAAGAAAAATTCGACCGTTCAAAAACACATGCCAATATTGGTACAATTGGTCACGTTGACCATGGTAAAACAACTTTAACAGCTGCTATCACTACTGTACTTGCTAAGAAAAGCGGTAAAGGTGCAGCTATGGCTTATGACATGATCGACGCTGCTCCAGAAGAGCGCGAGCGTGGAATCACAATCTCAACTGCACACGTTGAGTATGAAACTGACACTCGTCACTATGCACACGTTGACTGCCCAGGACATGCTGACTACGTTAAAAACATGATCACTGGTGCTGCACAAATGGATGGCGGTATCTTAGTAGTATCTGCTGCTGATGGCCCAATGCCACAAACTCGTGAGCACATCCTTCTTTCTCGTCAAGTAGGTGTTCCATACCTAGTTGTATTCTTAAACAAATGTGACATGGTAGACGATGAAGAGTTACTTGAATTAGTAGAAATGGAAGTACGTGACCTTCTTTCTGAATACGACTTCCCAGGTGACGATGTACCGGTAATCAAAGGTTCTGCTCTTAAAGCTCTTGAAGGAGATGCTGATTGGGAAGCTAAAATCATCGAGCTTATGGACGCTGTTGATGAGTACATCCCAACTCCAGAGCGTGACACTGAAAAACCATTCATGATGCCAGTTGAGGACGTATTCTCAATCACTGGTCGTGGTACAGTTGCTACTGGTCGTGTTGAGCGTGGACAAGTTAAAGTTGGTGACGTTGTAGACATCATCGGTTTAGCTGAAGAATCAAAATCTACTACTGTAACTGGTGTAGAAATGTTCCGTAAGCTTCTTGACTATGCTGAAGCTGGTGACAACATCGGTGCTTTACTTCGCGGTGTTTCTCGTGAAGATATCCAACGTGGACAAGTACTAGCTAAACCAGGTACAATCACTCCACACACTAAATTCAAAGCTGAAGTATACGTTCTTTCTAAAGAAGAAGGTGGACGTCACACTCCATTCTTCAGCAACTACCGTCCTCAGTTCTACTTCCGTACAACTGATGTAACTGGTATTTGTAACTTACCAGAAGGCGTAGAAATGGTAATGCCTGGCGACAACATCGAAATGACTGTTGAACTTATTGCTCCAATCGCGATTGAAGAAGGTACTAAATTCTCAATCCGTGAAGGTGGACGTACAGTAGGCGCTGGCGTTGTAGCTACAATCACTGAGTAATCTTTTACTCTTTAAAAAAGAAGCAGGAAATCCTGCTTCTTTTTTTTTGGTCATAAAAGGTAAATAGAGAATTTATGATTACACTTGCATTGTGTATTTGTTTTATATATAATGAAAAAAGTGCGCAACAGAAAAAAGTTTTATATTTTATATAAAAGACTGTTGCAATACCGACCCATTTTTAGTACAATAAGAATGTTGGTCTTTGACTGCGATGATGCGGAAGGTTGCCGACACACCCGGCCGCTTTGCCATGGCGAGTGTGGGGAAATTTCCGCGGAGAATGTCTATTTAGAAAGATAGGCGAAAAAGGAGGGAAAATAATGGCAAAAGAAAAAATTCGCATTCGTTTAAAAGCATACGATCACAGAATTCTTGATCAATCAGCTGAGAAAATCGTAGAAACTGCTAAACGCTCTGGCGCTACAGTATCTGGTCCGATTCCGTTACCAACTGAGAAATCAGTTTATACAATTCTACGTGCTGTGCACAAATATAAAGATTCTCGTGAGCAATTCGAAATGCGCACGCATAAACGCTTAGTTGATATCGTGAATCCAACACCACAAACTGTTGATTCATTAATGCGTTTAGATTTACCATCTGGTGTAGATATCGAAATTAAACTTTAATTTAAAATAAAGAATGAAGACATACTTAGGAGGTGTGACTAATGGCCAAAGGAATCTTAGGAAGAAAGATCGGTATGACTCAAGTATTCGCTGAAAACGGTGATTTAATCCCTGTAACAGTAATTGAAGCTACTCCAAACGTAGTTCTTCAAGTTAAAAACGCTGAGACAGACAGTTACGAAGCAATCCAATTAGGTTTTGAAGATATTCGTGAGAAATTATCTAACAAACCTGCTAAAGGACACGCTTCTAAAGCTAATACTGCTCCTAAGCGCTTCATCCGTGAGTTACGCGGAGTGAACGCTTCAGAATATGAAGTTGGTCAAGAAGTCAAGGTTGATATTTTCGCAGAAGGCGATGTAATCGATGTAACAGGAGTTTCAAAAGGTAAAGGTTTCCAAGGTGCTATTAAACGCCACGGACAATCTCGTGGACCAATGTCTCACGGTTCTCGTTACCACCGTCGCCCAGGTTCAATGGGTCCTGTTGCTCCAAACCGCGTATTCAAAGGTAAATTATTACCAGGACGCATGGGTGGAGAGCGCATTACAGTTCAAAACTTATCAATCGTAAAAGTTGACGTAGAACGCAACCTTTTATTAGTAAAAGGTAACGTGCCAGGAGCTAGAAAATCTCTAGTAACTGTGAAATCTGCGGTTAAATCTAAATAATAATTCTTCGAGAAAGGAGGAATAACCAATGCCAAAAGTAGCATTGTTTAACCAAGACGGTAAAAACGTTGGTGAAATCGAATTACAAGATGCCGTATTCGGTATCGAACCTAATAACAAAGTACTTTTTGATGCAATCATCATGCAACGTGCAGCGATGCGTCAAGGTACTTCTAAAGTAAAAAATCGTTCTGAAGTACGTGGTGGTGGTCGTAAGCCATGGCGTCAAAAAGGTACTGGTCGTGCACGTCAAGGATCTATCCGTTCTCCACAATGGCGTGGTGGTGGCGTAGTATTTGGTCCAGTTCCAAGAAGCTATAGCTACAAATTACCTAAAAAAGTTCGTCGTTTAGCTATTAAGTCTGCTTTATCTACAAAAGTTCAAGATAACAGCATTGTTGTACTTGAAGCTTTATCTTTTGATGCTCCAAAAACAAAAGAGATGGTAGCAGTTCTTAAAAACCTAACAGTAGAGCGCAAAGCATTAGTAGTAACTGCTGATCTTAACGAAAATGTTGCACTTTCAGCACGTAACATTCCTGGTGTAACAGTTGTTACAGCTAACGGATTAAGCGTATTAGACGTTGTTAATCACGATAAGCTTGTAATCACTAAAGACGCAGTTGAAAAAGTAGAGGAGGTGCTTGCATAATGAAAGATCCTCGTGATATTATTAAGCGCCCCGTAATTACAGAACGTTCAACAGACTTAATGACTGAGAAGAAATACACTTTTGAAGTTGATGTAAAAGCTAATAAAACTGAAGTTAAAGATGCGATCGAAAGAATCTTTGACGTAAAAGTTGAAAAAGTAAATGTCATGAACTACAAAGGTAAATTCAAACGTGTAGGTCGTTATAGCGGTCTTACAAACCGTCGTCGTAAAGCGGTAGTAACGCTAACTCAAGAAAGCAACGAAATCGAATTCTTCGAAGCTTAAGATTAATAGAGAAGGAGGGAAATTGAGATGGCGATTAAAAAGTACAAACCAACCTCAAATGGTCGTCGTGGTATGTCGGTTTCAGATTTCGCTGAAATCACTACTGACAAACCAGAAAAATCGTTACTTGCACCTGTTACACGCAAAGGTGGTCGTAACAACCAAGGTAAAATCACTGTTCGTCACCAAGGTGGTGGGCACAAACGTCAATACCGTATCATCGACTTTAAACGTGATAAAGATGGAATACCTGGACGCGTTGCTACAGTCGAGTATGATCCAAACCGTTCAGCAAACATCGCATTAATCAATTATGCTGATGGTGAAAAACGTTACATTCTTGCTCCTAAAAACCTTAAAGTAGGTATGGAAGTTATGTCAGGTACTGAAGCTGACATTAAAGTAGGTAACGCTCTTCCACTTGCAAACATTCCTGTTGGTACAGTAGTACACAACATCGAATTAAAACCAGGTAAAGGTGGACAATTAGTACGTTCAGCGGGTGCTTCTGCACAAGTACTTGGTAAAGAAGGTAAATATGTATTAGTACGTTTAACTTCTGGTGAAGTTCGCATGATCCTAGCTACTTGCCGCGCTACTGTAGGTCAAGTAGGTAATGAACAACACGAACTAATCAACATTGGTAAAGCTGGTCGTTCTCGTTGGTTAGGTATCCGTCCAACTGTTCGTGGTTCTGTAATGAACCCTAATGATCACCCACACGGTGGTGGTGAAGGACGTTCACCTATCGGACGTAAGTCTCCAATGAGTCCATGGGGCAAACCAACACTTGGATTTAAAACTCGTAAGAAGAAAAATAAATCCGATAAATTTATCGTTCGTCGTCGTAAAAAATAACGGGATTGAGCTACGGTTCAAGCGAACCGTAGAACAATCACGAAGGGAGGTTCACTTATGGGTCGCAGCTTAAAAAAAGGACCTTTTGTTGATGGACACTTAATTAATAAAATTGAGAAGTTAAATGAAACAGACAGCAAACAAGTTGTTAAGACTTGGTCTCGTCGTTCAACTATTTTCCCTCAATTCATCGGTCACACTATTGCTGTATATGACGGTCGTAAACATGTACCTGTTTATGTAACTGAAGATATGGTAGGTCATAAACTTGGTGAATTCGCACCAACTCGTACTTATAAAGGTCACGCAAGTGACGATAAGAAAACAAGACGCTAATATGAGAGGAGGCTTTTAAATGCAAGCTAAAGCTGTTGCGAGAACAGTACGTATTGCTCCTCGTAAAGTTCGTTTAGTTGTAGATTTAATTCGAGGTAAGCAAGTGGGTGAAGCATTAGCAGTGCTACTTCACACGCCTAAGGCTGCTTCTCCGGTTGTTGAGAAACTATTAAAATCTGCTATTGCCAATGCAGAACACAATTATGAAATGGACGCTAACAACTTAGTTGTTTCTGAAGTTTTTGTTGACGAAGGTCCAACTTTAAAACGTTTCCGTCCACGTGCTCAAGGTCGTGCAAGCCAAATTAACAAACGCACAAGCCACATTACAATCGTGGTATCAGAAAAGAAGGAGGGATAATTCATGGGTCAAAAGGTAAATCCAGTTGGTCTACGCGTCGGCATCATCCGTGATTGGGAATCAAGATGGTTCGCTGGTAAAGACTATGCTGACTTATTACATGAAGACTTAAAAGTACGTGAATATATCGCTAAACGTCTTAACGATGCAGCTGTTTCTAAAGTAGAAATCGAACGTGCTGCTAACCGTTTAAACGTAACGATCCACACTGCAAAACCTGGTATGGTAATTGGTAAAGGTGGTACTGAAGTTGAAGCACTTCGTAAAGCTCTTAACCAATTAACAGGCAAGCGTGTACACATCAACATTTTAGAAATTAAAAGAGCTGACTTAGATGCTAAGCTTGTTGCTGAAAACATCGCTCGTCAACTTGAAAATCGTGTATCATTCCGTCGTGCGCAAAAGCAATCAATTCAACGCACAATGCGTGCTGGTGCACAAGGTATCAAAACAATGGTATCTGGTCGTCTAGGCGGAGCTGACATTGCTCGCTCTGAATACTATAGTGAAGGTACAGTTCCACTTCATACACTTCGCGCTGATATCGATTATGCTCATGCTGAAGCAGATACAACTTACGGTAAGCTTGGCGTGAAAGTATGGATCTATCGTGGAGAAGTCCTTCCTACTAAAAAGAAATCTGAGGAAGGAGGAAAATAATAATGTTATTGCCAAAACGCGTTAAATATCGTCGCGAACACCGCGGAAAAATGCGAGGACGTGCAAAAGGTGGTACTGAAGTACACTTCGGTGAGTTCGGTTTACAAGCTTTAGAAGCTTCTTGGATTACAAACCGTCAAATCGAATCTGCTCGTATCGCTATGACTCGTTACATGAAACGTGGCGGTAAAGTATGGATTAAAATTTTCCCTTCTAAACCTTATACTGCTAAACCACTAGAAGTGCGCATGGGTTCTGGTAAAGGTGCACCTGAAGGTTGGGTAGCTGTTGTTAAGCCTGGTAAAGTAATGTTTGAAATCTCAGGCGTATCTGAAGAAGTTGCTCGTGAAGCATTACGTTTAGCAGCTCACAAGCTACCAGTAAAGTGTAAGTTTGTAAAACGTGAAGAAATTGGTGGTGAATCTAATGAAAGCTAATGAAATTCGTGACCTTACCACTGCCGAAATTGAACAAAAAGTTAAAGCTTTAAAAGAAGAGTTATTCAACCTTCGTTTCCAATTAGCGACTGGACAATTAGAGAATACTACTCGTATTCGCGAAGTACGCAAAGCGATTGCTCGCATGAAGACTGTAGTTCGTGAAAGAGAGATCGCTGCTAATAAATAATAAGTCTGAGAGGAGGCTTTCAGAATGAGTGAACGCAATCAACGTAAAGTTTACACTGGCCGCGTAGTTTCTGACAAAATGGATAAGACTGTTACTGTTCTTGTAGAAACATACAAAAAGCATTCGCTTTACGGTAAACGTGTAAAGTACTCAAAAAAGTTCAAAGCTCACGATGAGAATAACACAGCTAAAGTGGGCGATATCGTGAAAATCATGGAAACTCGTCCGTTATCAGCTACTAAACGTTTCCGTCTAGTAGAAGTTGTAGAAGAAGCTGTTATTATCTAATAGTGAAAGACAGATCGGATAAGAATGATTCATCCGAAGGGAGGTTTCGTACATGATTCAACAAGAATCTCGTTTAAAAGTTGCAGACAACTCTGGTGCGCGTGAAGTACTTACTATCAAAGTATTAGGTGGTTCTGGTCGTAAGACAGCTAATATTGGTGATGTTATCGTTTGTACGGTGAAACAAGCAACACCAGGAGGCGTTGTTAAAAAAGGTGACGTTGTTAGAGCAGTAGTAGTACGTACAAAACGCGGTGTTCGTCGTAACGACGGTTCATATATCCGTTTTGACGAAAATGCTTGCGTAATCATCCGTGACGATAAGAGTCCACGTGGTACTCGTATCTTTGGACCAGTTGCTCGTGAATTACGTGACAACAACTTCATGAAGATCGTATCTTTAGCTCCAGAAGTTATCTAATTATATATTAATGAATAAAAACAAAATGCCTTTTAAGGAGGTGCGAATAGGATGCATGTAAAAAAGGGCGACAAAGTAGTGGTTATCTCTGGTAAAGATAAAGGCAAACAAGGCGAAGTACTTGCTGCTTTTCCAAAGAAAAACCGTGTACTTGTAGAAGGCGTAAACGTAGTGAAAAAACACTCTAAACCTTCTCAAGTAAATCCACAAGGTGGAATCGTTAGCCAAGAGGCACCTATCCACGTATCTAACGTAATGCCATTAGATCCGAAATCTGGTGAACCAACACGTGTTGGTTACAAAGTAATCGACGGCAAAAAGGTACGTGTAGCAAAAAAATCTGGTGAAACTTTAGATAAATAATTATTGAAATGTGAAGGGAGGTATAGTTCACATGAACCGTCTTAAAGAGAAATTTATAAAAGAAATTACACCTGCTCTAGTGAGCAAGTTTAATTATGAATCTGTAATGCAAGTGCCAAAGATCGAAAAGATCGTTATTAACATGGGTATCGGTGAAGCTGTTTCTAACTCAAAAGCTCTAGATAATGCTGTTGAAGAATTAGCAGAAATCACTGGTCAAAAACCTATCGTAACTCGTGCTAAGAAATCTATTGCAGGTTTCCGTCTACGTGAAGGTATGCCAATCGGTGCTAAAGTAACTTTACGCGGCGAGCGCATGTATGAGTTCTTCGATAAATTAGTTTCAGTTTCACTTCCACGTGTACGTGATTTCCGTGGAGTATCTAAAAAAGCATTTGATGGTCGTGGAAACTACACATTAGGTGTTAAAGAGCAATTGATCTTCCCAGAGATCGATTATGATAAAGTGAGTAAAGTTCGTGGTATGGATATCGTTATTGTTACAACAGCAAACACTGATGAAGAAGCTCGTGAGCTTTTAACTCAGTTCGGTATGCCATTCCAGAAGTAATAACTGCCAACGTTAAGCAGAGGAGGCGAAAATGTGGCTAAAAAATCAATGATTGCGAAGCAAAAACGCCAGCAGAAGTTCAAAGTACAAGAGTACACACGTTGCGAACGTTGTGGACGTCCACACTCAGTACTACGTAAATTCAAGCTTTGCCGTATTTGTTTCCGTGAGCTTGCTTATAAAGGTCAAATTCCTGGTGTTAAAAAAGCTAGTTGGTAAAACCCAAGTTTGGGAAGGAGGTAAATTAATATGGTAATGACTGATCCTATTGCAGATTTACTAACTCGTATCCGCAATGCGAACATGGTTCGTCATGAAAAAATCGAAGTTCCTGCTTCAAACATTAAGAAGCAAATTGCAGAAATCCTTAAGCGTGAGGGTTTTGTGCGTGATGTAGAATACATCGAAGATAACAAACAAGGTATCATCCGTATCTTCTTAAAATACGGTGCAAACAATGAGCGTGTAATTACAGGCTTAAAACGTATCAGTAAACCTGGTCTACGTGTATATGCAAAAACAAACGAAGTACCTCGTGTACTTAACGGTTTAGGAATTGCAATCGTTTCTACTTCTCAAGGTGTTTTAACTGACAAAGAAGCTCGTCAAAAACAAACAGGTGGAGAAGTATTAGCATACGTTTGGTAATAAGTTTTTAAAGTGAATGGAGGTGTAAGTTATGTCACGTGTTGGTAAAAAGCCTTTAGAACTTCCTGCAAGTGTTACAGTTACAAACGAAAACAACACTGTAACTGTAAAAGGGCCAAAGGGTGAATTGACTCGTACATTCCACCCTGAGATTGAAATCAAAGTTGAAGATAACGTATTAGTTGTAACTCGTCCTAGCGACAACAAGGAGCACCGTGCTCTTCACGGAACTACTCGTAGCCTATTAGGTAACATGGTTGAAGGTGTTACAAATGGTTTCGAACGTGGTTTAGAATTAGTCGGTGTTGGTTACCGTGCGCAAAAATCTGGTAGCAAATTAGTATTGAGTGTTGGATACTCTCATCCAGTTGAGATCACTCCAGAGCAAGGTATCGAAGTTGAGGTTCCTTCTCAAACTAAAATTGTTATTAAAGGTATCGATAAAGAGCGTGTAGGTGCATTAGCTGCAAATATCCGTGACGTTCGCCCACCAGAGCCTTACAAAGGTAAAGGTATTCGTTATGAAGGTGAATATGTTCGTCGTAAAGAAGGTAAAACTGCTAAGAAGTAATGCCAGTTAGGTAAAAGAAAGGAGTGACCGAAATGATCACGAAGCAAGATAAGAACAAAGTTCGTAAGAAAAGACATGCTCGTGTTCGTGCTAAATTGTCTGGTACTGCAACTCGTCCACGTTTAAACGTGTACCGTTCTAACCAACATATTTATGCACAAGTCATTGACGATTTAAATTCAGTAACAATCGCTAGTGCGTCTACTTTAGATAAAGATCTTTCTTTAGAAAGTACTAGTAACGTTGAAGCTGCTACAAAAGTTGGCGAATTAGTTGCTAAACGCGCAGTAGAAAATGGCGTGAAAGAAGTGGTATTCGATCGTGGCGGTTATTTATATCATGGTCGCGTAAAAGCTTTAGCTGACGCTGCTCGTGAAGCTGGATTACAATTCTAATTGTAAAAGGAGGGAAAATCATGCGTCGTATTGATCCAAATAAATTAGAGCTTGAAGAACGTGTTGTTACCGTTAACCGCGTAGCTAAAGTTGTTAAAGGTGGACGTCGTTTCCGCTTTGCTGCTTTAGTAGTAGTTGGTGACAAAAACGGTCATGTTGGATTTGGTACTGGTAAAGCACAAGAGGTGCCAGATGCAATCCGTAAAGCAATTGAAGATGCGAAGAAAAACTTAATCACTGTACCTATGGTTGGTACTACAATTCCACACGAAATCCTTGGACAATTTGGTGCAGGTCAAATTTTCTTGAAACCTGCTTCTGAAGGTACGGGAGTTATCGCTGGTGGTCCAGTTCGTGCGGTATTAGAATTAGCTGGCGTAAGTGATATTCTATCTAAATCTTTAGGTTCAAATACTCCAATTAACATGGTACGTGCAACTCTTAACGGTTTAGCTAACCTAAAACGTGCAGAAGAAGTTGCAAAACTACGTGGTAAGTCTGTAGAAGAACTGTTAGGATAAGGAGGGACACAGAATGGCAAACAAATTAGCAATTACCCTCACTCGTAGCGTAATTGGTCGTCCAGAAGATCAACGTGTAACTGTTCGTACACTTGGCTTACGTAAAGTAAACCAAACTGTCGTTCAAGACGATAATCCTGCAATTCGCGGTATGATTAACAAAGTAGCTCACCTTGTTACAGTAAAAGAGCAATAATTATAAATTGTCACTCTAAGGAGGTGCTCCGGAATGAAACTTCATGAATTACAACCAGCTGCAGGTTCACGTAAAGTGCGTAACCGTGTAGGTCGTGGTACTGGTTCAGGTAACGGAAAGACTTCAGGTAAAGGTCACAAAGGGCAAAACGCTCGTTCTGGCGGTGGCGTAAGACCTGGATTCGAAGGTGGTCAAACGCCTTTATTTCGTCGTCTTCCAAAACGTGGCTTCACTAACATCAATCGCAAAGAGTATGCGATCGTTAACCTTGAAGCTTTAAATCGTTTTGAAGATGGAACTGAAGTAACACCAGAACTATTAATTGAAACTGGTTTAGTAAGCAAAGAGAAGGCTGGTATTAAAGTGCTTGGTAACGGTACATTATCTACTAAGCTAACTGTTAAAGCTGCTAAGTTCTCCTCATCTGCTAAAGAAGCTATTGAAGCTGCTGGCGGAACTGCAGAGGTGATCTAATAATGTTTCAAACAATCTCCAATTTAATGCGCGTACGTGAAATTAGACAAAAAATCTTTTTCACATTGTTAATGTTAGTTATTTTCCGAATTGGTACTTTTATTCCTGTACCTAGTGTTAATACGGATGTACTGAAGTTGCAAGACGAGTTAAATGTATTTGGAGTTCTAAATACATTTGGCGGTGGGGCTCTTCAAAACTTCTCTATACTTGCAATGGGCATTATGCCTTATATTACAGCATCCATCATCGTTCAATTATTGCAGATGGATGTTGTACCTAAGTTTACAGAATGGTCAAAGCAAGGAGAGGTTGGGCGTCGTAAACTTGCCCAAGTAACTCGTTACGGAACAATTGTGCTTGGATTTATCCAGGCATTAGGTATGTCTATAGGATTTAACAATATGTCGGGTGGGCAATTAATTGCTAATCCCGGAGTCGCTACTTATCTTTTAATTGCTGTCGTACTAACGGCAGGAACAGCGTTCTTAATGTGGTTAGGCGAACAGATTACAGCGAAAGGCGTCGGTAATGGTATTTCCATCATTATTTTTGCTGGTATCGCTGCTGGGATCCCTACAACACTCAACCAGATCTACGCTCAGCAATTCGAAGATGTTGGGGATCAGTTATTTATTCGTATTGTGACAGTTGTTTTAAT
This sequence comes from Priestia veravalensis, assembly GCF_001457055.1. NCBI lineage: Bacteria > Bacillati > Bacillota > Bacilli > Caryophanales > Bacillaceae > Priestia > Priestia veravalensis. The sequence continues at coordinate 43,422 of NZ_KQ758652.1, forward strand.
TGCACTTGCTGTATTAGCTATTGTAGTTGGTGTTATTTATTTCCAACAAGCTTTACGAAAAATACCTATTCAATATGCAAAGGGTTCAGCCGGTCGTAATCCTACGGGTGGTCAGTCCACACATTTACCGTTAAAAGTAAATGCTGCTGGGGTTATTCCTGTTATCTTTGCAGTTTCATTCATTATTACTCCACCAACGATTGCATCATTCTTCGGTCCGAATGATGTGACAGATTGGATTCAAAAGACGTTTGACTATACTCAGCCAATTGGTATGATAGTATATGTTGCGTTAATCATTGCTTTCTCATATTTCTACACATTTGTTCAGGTTAACCCAGAGCAAGTAGCAGAAAACTTGAAGAAGCAAGGTGGATACATTCCAGGTATTCGCCCTGGTAAAAGCACACAAGAATATTTAACAAAAGTGTTGTACCGCTTAACATTAATCGGTTCAATTTTCCTTGCGTTAATTGCTGTACTACCAGTGATTTTTATCCAGGTTGCAAATTTACCTCAGTCTGCACAGATTGGTGGTACTAGTTTGTTAATCGTTGTCGGTGTAGCTCTTGAGACAATGAAACAGCTTGAGAGTCAATTAGTGAAACGACATTATAAAGGGTTTATTAAATAAAGGGTTTAGTGGGAAGCAGCTTGCTTTCCCATTAAACAGATAGATACTGAGGGGGAAGCAAAAAATGAATTTAGTGTTAATGGGCCTTCCTGGTGCTGGGAAAGGTACTCAAGCAGAACAGATCGTTGAGCATTACGATATCCCTCATATCTCAACAGGAGATATGTTCCGAGCTGCAATTAAAGAAGGAACGCCTCTAGGCTTAAAAGCTAAATCATTTATGGATCAAGGTAATCTTGTACCAGATGAAGTAACAATCGGTATTGTTCGTGAACGTTTAAACAAACAAGATTGTGAAAATGGCTTTTTACTTGATGGATTCCCAAGAACAGTAGCACAGGCAGACGCTCTTGAAACAATCTTAGAAGAATTAAACAAAAAGATTGATTATGTTATTAATATTGATGTAGATGAAAGTATCCTTATGGAACGCCTTACAGGGCGTCGCATTTGTAAAGACTGTGGAGCTACTTACCACCTTGTATTCAACCCTCCTGCTAAAGAAGGCGTTTGTGACAAGTGTGAGGGAGAGCTGTACCAGCGTGCAGATGATAATGAGGAAACTGTTTCAACTAGACTCTCAGTTAACGTTGAACAATCAAAACCATTACTTCATTTCTATGAAGAAAAAGGTTATTTACGCAATATTAATGGTAATCAAGACATTAACGTTGTATTTGACGACATCCGTAATTTACTCGGGGGAGTCAAGCAATGATCATTTGCAAGACGCCGCGTGAAATTGCAATCATGCGTGAAGCAGGGAAAATTGTAGCTTTAACTCATCAAGAGTTAAAAAAACATATTCAACCTGGTATTACGACGGAAGAATTGGATGCAATTGCTGAAAAATTTATTCGTCAACATGATGCAATTCCGTCTTTTAAAGGGTATAATGGTTTTCGCGGTAGTATTTGTGCTTCTGTAAACGAAGAATTAGTTCATGGTATTCCAGGAAACAGAAAGCTGCAAGAAGGAGATATCATCAGCATTGATATTGGTGCTAAATACAATGGCTATCACGGTGATTCTGCTTGGACGTACGGAGTTGGAAAGATTTCAGAAGAAAATCAACGGCTTCTAGATGTCACAGAGCAATCTCTTTATAAAGGCTTAGAGCAAGCTAAGCCCGGCGATCGATTATCGAATATTTCACATGCTATTCAAACGTATGCAGAATCTCAAAACTTTTCAATTGTAAGAGAATATGTTGGTCATGGTGTTGGCCAAGATTTACATGAGGATCCGCAGATTCCACATTATGGTCCACCAAATAAAGGACCGCGTCTACGTCCAGGCATGGTGTTGGCAGTAGAGCCAATGGTGAACGCTGGAACTCGATATGTCAAAACATTATCTGATAACTGGACTGTTGTAACAGTCGACGGAAAGATGTGTGCGCATTTCGAACATACAATTGCAATCACTGAGACGGGATATGAAATTCTAACAACGCTGTAGTTGGTAGTTAAGGTTATCTCTATCCATTCCTCGCTAGATGCACTGGACAGTTAAACAGTAATTATCTAAATTCACGATGCTCGTTTTTCGTCTGAATTGCTGTTAAAATGGTAAAGATGTATATTACAAACGTGATCCATCTTGAATTTAATGATTACGATCTCCGGATGTTCAGAACAGGTTCTTTTTAAGTCAATTAATGATAGCTTGTTACTGTTGCAAAGAAAGGAGAGCACTTTAATGGCAAAAGACGATGTAATTGAAGTAGAAGGTACAGTCCTAGAGACTTTACCTAATGCAATGTTCAAGGTAGAATTAGAAAATGGTCATACAGTACTTGCTCATGTATCTGGTAAGATTCGTATGCACTTCATTCGCATTTTACCTGGTGACAAAGTAACTGTAGAATTATCACCATACGATTTAACTCGCGGTAGAATTACGTACCGTTTCAAATAAAACCTATGCACTCCGTACTATCAAGGAGGTATGAAACATGAAAGTCAGACCATCGGTAAAGCCGATCTGCGAAAAATGTAAAGTAATCCGCAGAAAAGGGAAAGTAATGGTAATTTGTGAAAACCCTAAGCATAAACAAAAACAAGGTTAATCATAAGGAGGTGCACTGTTCACATGGCACGTATTGCTGGTGTTGATATTCCTCGTGACAAACGCGTAGTCGTTTCTTTAACATACATTTTCGGTATTGGTCGTCCAACTGCTGAAAAAGTTCTAGCTGAAGCTGGAGTTTCTGAAGATACTCGCGTTCGTGACTTAACAGAAGAAGAATTAGGTAAAATTCGTGATATTTTAGATAGCTATAAAGTAGAAGGCGATCTTCGTCGTGAAGTTTCTTTAAACATCAAACGTTTAATTGAGATTGGTTCATACCGTGGTATCCGCCACCGTCGTAGTTTACCAGTTCGTGGTCAAAACAGTAAAAACAATGCTCGTACACGTAAAGGCCCACGCCGTACTGTAGCGAACAAGAAGAAATAATTAGTAAGGGAGGTCATTAACAGATGGCACGTAAAACTAATACACGTAAACGTCGCGTGAAAAAGAATATTGAATCTGGTGTTGCTCACATTCGTTCTACGTTCAACAACACTATCGTAACTATTACAGATGTTCACGGTAATGCGATCGCTTGGTCTAGTGCAGGTGCACTTGGCTTCAGAGGTTCTCGTAAATCTACTCCATTTGCTGCTCAAATGGCTGCTGAAACAGCTGCTAAAGTATCAATGGACAATGGTATGAAAACTTTAGAAGTAACAGTAAAAGGACCTGGTGCAGGTCGTGAAGCTGCTATCCGTGCTCTTCAAGCTGCAGGTTTAGAAGTAACAGCTATTAAAGATGTTACTCCTGTTCCTCATAACGGATGCCGTCCGCCAAAACGTCGTCGTGTATAATTAATATGTATAGATTCTGTACAATTGTCGATAATGATGATGGTATAGAATTTATTCATGCAACGAAATGTTTTTTCATTTGTTGTGCACATTCGGGAACTGTCTAATAGGGAATTTCGGTTAGGCCTTGAGAAGACTCAGTCTAGCCGAGGTTTCGACGTTTTG
>NZ_KQ758653.1:0-2235 GCF_001457055.1 Priestia veravalensis
TTCAAAACCAAGTGTTTATCGCACTGATTGTTTTTTGCCTAAATGTAATTGCGCAAATCGAAACAAAAAGTAAGCGAAAAACGCTACAGATTAGCCGTTTTTTAAGGGCTTCGTTATGGAAACCGGCACATATCTGGATACGAAAGATTAAAGGAAAAACCGTTCCTTAAAAATAAATTGTCGTCGTCGCACAAGTCTAATTGTACATAATTTCCAAATGGATGGAGCCACCTTTAATAAGGTATTTACTTTTTTGGCTCTAAACAGGAAAAAACATTAAACTGAAAATTGCGTCAACATTTATGCAACACTAGTGATAATGGAACTGAATAGTATTGGACTGTTCAAATTTTCCTTATTTCTTCATCTCTCCTTTGTATACCCAGTCTGAGCAAATATATAATCCCATTGCGAATTAGCTGGAAAATCGGACAAAAGAAGCGCTTTGCGACCTTATAAAAAGTGTGATACATTTAATTAAAAGTAAGAATATGAAAGGGGTTTAGTACAATCCAATGAGCTCAATTAAAATAAACGACTCCTTTATTTTAACCAGTCCATCTACATCCATATCCCAAATAAAATCGGAACTTTCTAACTTTGAATATGTCATCGTTTTTGATAAGCATTATTACATCTTTCATACAAAAGAACAGTTTGCCCTCCAGAGTGCTTCGATGAGCATGCCTATTATTGATTGGATTCACAAAACCAACTGGTCTCCTTCTACTATCTCTACTTGGCTTGACCTCAAAACATCAAAGGTTAACTGGGAGCGCCCAGTTCTTATTCAAGCATATGAAACTAATTCTATTCACGGTGTACTTCACCCTTCTGACTGGATTCACTATCTACAAGCTGAAAATGAAGATGTTTTCTCTTATTTTGAAACATTAGGAGAGACGATTAACGACGCCGTAACCGTTGTTGACGATAAAGGGAAAGTAGTGCTATGGAATACCGCCGCTGAAAACACTTACAAAATTGCAAAACAAGCAATTGTTGGCGAGTTCATCAATACGTATTTCGATGATGAGTCCATTGTGCTACATAAAATCTTAAACGAAGGTCGACCGATTCGGGGAGCTTACCATAAGCCAAATAAAGAAACGCACGTGTTAGTGAATGCTTCTCCTATTGTAAAAGGCCATAAAGTTATTGGTGCAGTGGCAACTGAGCATGATATTACCAATATTATTCGACTGCACGAAGAAGTGGAACAAGACCCACTGATAGGAGATAAGAGCTTATTTTCTTCTATTATTGGCGAGAACTCTACCCTTGAAGAAGAAATTGAAATGGCTAAAAAAGTTTCGTCTACAAATATTCCTATTTTATTAACGGGTGAAGTAGGATCTGGAAAAGAGCTTCTTGCTCAAGCTATTCATTATGATAGCACAAGGCGAAATGAACCCTTTATTACGCTAAACTGCGCAACCATTCCTCCCGGCCTCATTGATATGGAGTTATTTGGATATCAACAAGGCGTGTTTTCACAGCCTACAACCGATAAAAGGCCTGGGAAATTAGAGCAAGCAGCAAACGGCACCTTATTTATTCAAGACGTTCACAAGATGCCTTTAGACGTTCAAATTAAACTGTGTGACTATCTGGAAAACGCCGCTTATTACATGACGGGAAGTAATGAGCAAGTTCAGGTTAATACAAGAATTATGGCTTCAACCTCTGTACTGTTAGAGAGCTTAATTGAACAAGGAGAGTTTTATGAAGGTCTCTATTATCAACTAACGGTCATTAATATTCATATTCCACCGTTAAAAGAGCGTCAGAATGAAATTCCAACGCTCATTACACAATTTATTGAAGAATTCAGCACAAAGCACGAAAAGATAAAACCAACTCTTGATGAAGAAGTGGTTGAAACGCTTTGTCATCACGATTGGCCTGGTAATGTAAGAGAACTTCGAAATACCATTGAACGGTTAATTTTACTTAACGATTTGCCAACTATTACAGCACAGCATTTACCAGCTGAGTTAAAACGCCAAATCACTCTTCATGAACCCTTGAATGAAACCTCATCTGAAAAGCAGCTCATTCAAGATACGCTAAAAAGAACCTATGGTAATAAGAGCGCCGCAGCTGATTTATTAGGGATTTCAAGAGGAACATTGTATAACAAAATTAAAGAATATGGTTTGTAACGAAAAAGAGTTTGGGACATAACAAAATGATGGCTTCTAAAAGACGAACACTAGCTGTTCCCATCTCTTT